>DAHVXO010000150.1 GCA_027356675.1 Symbiobacteriaceae bacterium
CAGCCGGCGACCCTGGCGGCCCGTGAAAAGTTGGAGAAGATGCAGGAAGCCTTCAAGACGTGGCTGTGGTCAGACCAGCAGCGGGCGGAGCGGCTGGTGAGGCGGTACAACGACCTCTACAACAGCACACGCGCCCGGGTCTATGATGGCAGCCACCTGACGCTCCCCGGCATCGCTACCTCCGTGAACGGCCGGCCCCTCTCTCTCCGCAAGCACCAGTTGGATGGGATCTGGCGGATGGTTTGTGGGGTAAACACCCTGCTGGCACACGTTGTCGGTGCGGGCAAGACGTTCACCATCGTCGGCGGTATCATGGAGCGCCGGCGTCTCGGCTTTACCTCCAAGGCCTTGGTGGTGGTCCCGAACCACCTGGTTGAGCAGTGGGCGCGCGAGTTCCTGCAGCTCTACCCGGGCGCCCGGATCTTGGCTGCGACCAAGGACGACTTCGAGGCCAGCCGGCGCAAGGAACTGTTTAATCGAATCAGCACAGGTGACTGGGATGCGGTCATCGTCGCCCATAGCTCCTTCCAGAAGATCCCCCTCTCCCCCGCCATGGTGGAGGCCTTCTTCCAAGAGGAGATCGACGAGCTTACCGAAGCGATTGCCGAGGCTGACGACCGCACGACCATCAAGCAGCTCGAGCGTACCCGCAAGCAGTTGAAGGCCAAGATGGAAAAGATGCTCGACGCTGGCTCCAAGGATGATGTCATGACGTGGGAGGAAATGGGCATCGACCTCCTGGCCACGGACGAGGCCCACGAGTTCAAAAACCTCCATTACACCTCTCGAATGCCCCGGATGGCGGGCCTGCCGAACACGGCAGCTAACAAAGCGTTTGACATGTTCCTCAAGACCCAAGTCGTCAACCGTCGGAAGGGCCTGGTCTGCTACGCGACGGGCACCCCCATCAGCAACACGGTGGCCGAGATGTACACCATGCAGCGCTACCTCCAGATGGAGCGGCTGCAGGAGCTGGATATCGACCACTTTGACAGGTGGGCGGCGAACTTCGGCAAGGCGGTCACGGCGCTGGAAGTAAGCCCCGACGGCGGCGGCTTTCGGATGAACACCAGGTTTGCGCAATTCGTTAATGTGCCTGAGCTGCTTATGATCTTCAAGGAGGTCTGCGACATCCGCACCGCGGACATGCTCGACCTCCCGGTGCCGAAGGTGATGGGCGGCAAGGCCATGGTCATCGCCGCCGAGCCTTCGGAGGCCCTGAAGCAGTTCGTGCAGTTTCTGGTGCGGCGCGCCGAGGCGATCCGCAACGGCCGAGTCAAGCCGGACGAGGACAACATGCTCAACATCACCACGGAGGGGCGGAAGGCTGCGCTGGACATGCGCCTGCTGTTTGGCAGTGCGCAGGATTACCCGGGCAGCAAGGTCAACCTGATGGTGGAGCAGGCCTTTGCCATCTGGCAGGAAACCGCCGAACTCCGTGGCGCCCAGCTCATCTTCTCCGACCTGGGCACGCCGCACGACGACGGCCGGTTCACGGTCTACGAGGACATCAAGCAGAAGCTGGTGGCACGAGGCGTTCCCGAGGCCCAGGTCGCGTTTATCCACGATGCGAACACCGATGCCCGCAAGGATGCTCTGTTCCGGGACGTCCGGGCCGGTAAGGTCCGCTTCTTGCTTGGCTCGACGGCCAAAATGGGGGCTGGGACCAACGTTCAGGAGCGCCTGGTGGCCCTTCATCACGTTGATGCTCCGTGGCGCCCGAGCGACGTGGAGCAGCGTGAGGGCAGGATCATCAGGCAGGGCAATCGCCTCTATGATGAGGGTCTGATCGAAGGCGTTCGCATCTACCGGTACGTCACGAAGGGCAGTTTCGACGCCTACATGTGGCAATGTTTGGAGACAAAACTGAAGTTCATCACCCAGGTCATGAAGGGTGACGCCTCGATCCGCCAGGTGGAGGACGTGGATTCCGCGGCCCTCAGCTACGCGGAGGTCAAGGCGTTGGCCTCGGGTAACCCGCTGGTGATGCGAAAGGTGGAGGTCGACACGGAGGTCCGCAAGTACTCCGTGCTCAAGCAGCAGTGGCGCGATGACCGGAGCCGCCTGACCTGGGATGCTTCGTCGATCCCCAACTCGCTGGCGAAGCTCAAGCAGGAACTGGAGGCGACCCAGAAGGACATCGCCGCCCGGCAAGATACGAAGGGTGACCTGTTCAGTATCGTGCTGCAGGGCAAGCGTTACGTGGATCGCAAGGATGCTGGCATGATGCTCCTCATGCTGCTCGAATCGCTCCGGACCAGCGACTCGATTACCTGGGTTGGTGAGTTTGCCGGGTTCCGGCTTGCGCTCGCCAAGACCCTCGGTGACGCTCGACTGATCCTGGCTGGCGAGGGCGAATACGTCCAGTTGACCGGGGCAAAGACGCCCGAAGGCATCATAGCCACCTTGGAAGGCATGCCGCTTGCCCTCGAGCGGGTGGCCGGCTTCAAAGAAAAGGAGATGGCTGACAAGGAGCGCCGCCTGACCGAGATCACCGCGAAGCTCAGCGAGCCCTTTGAGCACGAAGAGAAACTCGCGGCCTTGCTCTTGGAGCAGGCGGAGATCAACAGCCAGCTTGATCTCGACAAGTCCGACAACAGCACCGCGGCGGTTGAGGCTGCGGAACAGGACGAGGATGCGGCATAGTTTCGCGTGCGGGGCCTCACTCCAACAGGGGTGAGGCCCCGCCCATTGCACGTGAGTTCAGCACCCCTGGATTGCTGAACAGCAGGAAGTTGCGGCGGGTAAGGGCGAAGCAGAGGGTAGCTCTTTCCATCACGGTGGCCGCCCGGCGCTGCCGTTTTCCGCAAGTGAGGTGGCACAACTTGCAGCAGTTCCCGCCGCCCATGGATACCGGGGGCATCTGGGCTTCGATGTTCTGGTTCTTGGGCCTCACATGGAAACTTTGGGTTCCGATCTTGGCTGTGGTATTCTTAACCGCACTGGTGCGGCGGCGGCGCCGTTGAGCCAGGCTCCGAAACGCTAGGAGGAACTACGGTTGGACTTTCTTGCACGTACTCAACGCTGGATCAGCTACTATCATCAACTCCCCGGCCGGCGGGCGCAGGTCGTCACCTTTTCCGATGAAGTCCCCGAGGTCTTTTGGATTCTTGGGCAGGAACAAGGCTACCTGGTTTGCGCTCAGGAACCCTTTGACCCGGATGCGACGAAGCGGCGATTCACCGTCCTAGATTCGCAGCATATCGAGCGATTCAACCTGCTTGGGGTCGATCCGGCGCCGGAGGCCTCCGCCCTTCCCCACGGCAGTTCAGCGCTCTTCGACCCAACAGAGATGATCTGTGCACTTGCCCGGGTCTCCGTGCACGCCACGACTCCTTCCGGCAGCCGCCACCATATTGAGCTGAGCGCTTTGGAGCCTGTCTACGGCGGCTTCTTCCTGACCGGAAGCCATGTTCTTGGCTTTGCCCTCAACCACGTGCACCGCGATCTTCAAGCCAAGGGTCTCGTGGGACCCGACCCTCTCCCGATGCGCGACGGCTGGCGGGAGTTGCCTTCGCCGGTTGACTCGGCGCCGCTGCCGGACGGCCAGCAGCCCTCTGCTACCCTGACGGTGTACGTCCTCGACACGCGTGCCGATCAACTGGCAGGTCTGACCGCCCCGGTGACGACGGACCGCGCCTCGGCCCGTGTCTTCGGTACCCCAGAGCGAGTGATGGTCTGGGGGTATGAGGTACTGATCGAGCAGGCGATAAACCGCCGGATTCTCCCCTCGGGGTTCCGTCCACGGATTCGCCGAAACCTGCTTGGCTGAAAACACAAAGCGGGCCCGTTCTACACGAGAACAGGCCCGCTCTTTCTTATCGGGTTTGATTGACGGGGACGGCGCTCACGATGGAGACCAGGAGGTCATCCCCTTCTGCAAGCCACGTCGGAAGGAGTTCAACCAGGCCCGTTACAGTGGCTTCCCGAGCTGGCGGTGGGGTTTCGCTCTCCGTGACAGAAACGGTGACCTGGATCTGGGCGCCGTCCTCACAAATTGTCCTCAGAGCCTGGCCGAGGTTTCGGGCGGCCATGCCGCCTGGGTCTCGCAAGACCGTCAAGACGGGGTTCGCTCGCCACTCCGTAAGGGTAACGACCCCGGATCCTGGTACCCCTTCTGTTACGTGGCCGTCAAAACCCATCATCCCGAGCCGCGCCACGACAGGCTGCAAGGAGCCCCCCACGCCCGTTAGCACTATAGAGAACCTTCCCGACATGGGGGCACCCCCTTTCCACTCCATGATAGCAGGGTGGACGGCCGGCTGCAAAGCTACTTTGGGTGAAGATGGGTCACCCCTATCCAGTGGCGTTGGCCATCCCCGGTACATCATGTTCTTTGAGTTCGTGCTCTTCATGAACACACACGGAGACAATCCGTAATCCCCATCGCTCTCCGCGCTGTAGCTGATTGAAGACTGTGGCAACCTGAACATAATTTTCAGTGCTTGGCACAACGCCGGCGAGGGAGATTGTCACCGCGGCCAAGGGCAAGGTCTTGCCATCGATGCCATCAAACGGCTCGAACCAGAAAACGTCTTCATCAGGGAAGATCGGGCAGATATAGGGTAGGTTGAATCGATCCCGAACGGCAAAGTAGAACCGAACCGGGGTTAGGGCACCGGTCACCGAGGATCTGAGGTGAATGAGGTCACTCTCCCGGGCCATTTCAAACAGTGAGCGCCGCATCCCGTTCCCACCTTTCCATCGATCCGTATCCTCTCCCCTATTCGCGTCCTTGCCGAACCGGTTGATCTGGTAAGTTCGCGTAAATGATTCTGGGGCTTTTTGACCTGATTGGGGGTCAGGCTTCGGACCCCCATGCTATACTGAAGGAAATTCTGCAGTAGGTGGCATTACCATGCGTAAGGAAAGAGACGGTCTCAGCATTGCCATCGGCGCTGTTTGTGTCGTAATCGGGGGAACGCTTGGGCTGTTATTCGCTCTCCCCCTTCTGGAACGGTCTACATGGTTCGGCCTGCTTCCCTGGTGGGCGCAATGGGGCGTCCGCGGCCTGATTGCCACAGCCGGGATGTTTGTGGTTGCCCCGGTTATCGCGGTGCTGATCGGATACCTGATTCGCCTGTCGCAATGGTCTATCCGAATGACGCACCGGCAGCGGTTTATGTGGTTGTCTGCCGGGCTGGTCATGATCATGGGTACAGCTGCTCTCAGTCAATGGCTACTCCCGCCGGAGTTGGCTTCGCTCGTGTGGGCCAGCGCGGCGGCCGTCCTCAAGCCTCTGCTGGTGCTCGGCGTTCTGTCTCTCGCCCTGGTGGGCATCCTCTGGTATCTCGGCGTGGAAGAGGAAGGCTCCGAGGACTCCCGCTAGGAAACCAGACCGCCACCTGGAATGACCCGGGTGGCGGTTTTTTTATGGCCTTGGCCCCCGGGGATTCTCAGCAGGCTTCCTGACGGTATCGCTGATAGGCCTGAAATTCCGTCGGGGCGATCAGACCCTTCTGCATCAGTTCCCGGATCGAAGCGACCATGGTCTTCATGCCTAATTGCCCGCCCGTCTGGATGGCGGATTCGAGTTGCTGGGTTTCCCCCTTCCGAATGTAGTTGCGAATCGCCGGGGTTACCAGCATGGTTTCTGTCGCCACGACCCGACCGGGCCGATCAGCTCGGGGAAACAGCCGCTGGGAGATGACCCCTTGCAGGCTGTTCGCCAACTGGACCCTGACCTGCTGCTGCTGGCCCGGAGGATAAACGGAAACGATACGGTCGATGGTGGATGCCGCATCGGCCGTGTGTAAGGTAGAAAGGACCAGGTGTCCAGTCTCGGCCGCCTGCAGCGCATGGGAGATGGTATCTAAGTCCCGCATCTCTCCCAACAAGATGACATCCGGGTCCTGACGAAGTGCGCTCCGAAGGCCGCCTTCGAACGTGGCTACGTCGACCCCTATCTCCCGTTGGTTTACCATGCCGGCCTTGGGCTGGTGGACGATCTCGATCGGGTCCTCCAACGTGATGATGTGGCGGCTGTACTTTGTGTTGATGTAGTCGACGAGTGCAGCCAGCGTGGTAGATTTACCGCTGCCGGTGGGACCTGTGACCAAAACCAGGCCGCTCGGGAGGTCACAAAGGGATGTCAGGTTGGCCGGAAGGCCAAGCTGCTCCAGCGTCTTGATCTCCGAAGGGATCAGCCGCATGGCGACGGCGAATGTGCCCCGCTGCCGGTAGACGTTCACGCGCAAACGACCCAGACCGCTCCATGAGACGGAGAAGTCCACGGCCCCTTCCTGCTCCAGCTCGTCTTTCCGCTCAGCCGGCAACAGCGTTCCGATGGCCGCTCCCACATCTTCTGTCGAGAGCCCCTCTGCGTCCATTCGGACCAAAGATCCGTTTACACGGAAGACGGGCGGTTCCCCCACCGCCAGGTGAACGTCCGAAGCCTGCTTTTGGGCAACGGCGTGTAGCAGTTCTTTCAGCTCCACCAAGAGCACTCCCCCTCCCCCGTCGAATTAACAATGTTAATCAGGCTTGATGGAAATAGTTTACAGCCCTGCCGCTGGTTCGTCAACGGAAGGGCTGTGTTTCCCCCACCAGCAAATCAGGCAGGCTGCAGGCGCTTGTGGAGGGCCGCCAACGTAACAAGCGTAACGGTCAGGTCGACTTCCGGCAGCGATGCAACGAGGCGCTTCTGTACATGCTCCCGCATGGCGGCTGCGATTGATTCAATCTGCTGACCCTTCTCGGTCAGGTGGACGGTAATCGCCCGTCGATCTTCGGCCTCTGCTTCCGTACTCTCCGGCCGGGGGCCCTCGGCCCGCTTCCGGACGATCCACCCCTCCTGCTCCAGGCCACTGGACAGGGTGGTGACATTCCCAGGGGAACAGCCCATGCACTGGGCCAGGGTATGGAGGTTGGCGCCCGGGTGCTGGTGGGCGGCCAGCAGCAGCTCATACCGCGACATCGTAAGATGGTGGCGTTTCAGGAACTTCTTGCAGAACGCCTCTGCCTGGCGGGAAACTCGCCGCAGTGTCTCGGGCAAATTCGCCGGATCCAACAGCGCCTCTTCGGACACCTCCGTCATCGTAGCCATTCTCTCCCCCCTAATCGCCACTCCGCTTATTGATAATATCGAGGGTTTAGGTAACAATGTTCGATATCCACCAAACAAAATATCGCTATTAACGCCATTTGAGCAGGATAAATTC
The DNA here is from genome assembly GCA_027356675.1 of Symbiobacteriaceae bacterium. The sequence continues at coordinate 7,161 of DAHVXO010000150.1, forward strand.
AGCAAGGAAACTAAGTAAGCCATCACCCGGACCAAAGAGGGTGTCTGCATTGCGTGATCTCCCCCGCACACACCTGGCGGCCGCCATGGCAGCGCTCACCCTAGCTCTTCTGCCCGCTCTGCAGGTCATCACAGGCCGGCAGCTCCTCCCTGATGTGGTCCTCCATCTGACTTTGTCGGGAACCCATTTCGGCATCGCCTTCTTGGTCTTGCGGGTTGGCCTTCTCCACCGGGAAGCCCTATGTCGACCGCCTTACCGGCGCCGGGAGCCGTCGGAACCTGGACCGGGCACTCCGGCAACTGGTAGCCAAGGGGAGACCGTTTGGACTACTCTTTGTCGACGTCGACCGGTTGAAGCAGATCAATGACACCAACGGGCACCGCGCAGGGGACCTGCACCTGCGGCGGGTTGTCCGGACCCTGCGTGATGGCCTGCGGGGAACGGACATGCTCTACCGCTACGGCGGAGATGAGTTCGTCTTGCTGTTGCCCGGGGCCGACAGGACTGCTACCTACCAGGTCCTGCAGCTCCTTGCCACCACCTCCGGGGGCAACTTCACTTTGGGAATTGCGACCTATCCAGAGGACGGAGCCGCACCGGCCGCACCGTTGCAGGCTGCTGATGCCGCCATGTATGCGGCAAAGCAGGACCGTCGTGATCGTCGATCGCCGGAACGAGCCCTCTCGTAGGTCACCCACCACAACAACCCCAGGCACTTTGTAGCCTGGGGGTTGCCTGTGTGCCGATGCAAACCGAGCCACCTGCACAGCGACGCTTTCAGTCTGCCCGGGGGGCTGGCGGCCAACCGTGAAGCAGTCCGTGTTATAATGGAGGTCAGCCTGGCAAGCAGATAACCGGAACTTGTAGGGCCCGAAAAAATATCTTCGGGGGGTGTCCGAGCAGGCATGTCAAGTCGGTATAATCCCAGCAAACCGACCCGAACAGGAGAGATGCTCGATGCCCTTCAATGCTACCAATCAGACCCTGCTCGGCCAGTTCAGGAACGCCGCCCGTGCGGCAGATGAAGTCCGCCGGCTTGCCCTCGGCAGCGCCGCTCCCCTGGTGGAAGCCTCCCTCGCGCTGAAGCAGGCGCAGCCGCTGATGCGGCAGGTGATGGGCTCTCAGGAGGCCATGCTGAGGCAGGCGGGCTCGGCGCTGAAACAGGTCCAGCTGAGCCTGCGCTCCCCGGATTTGCTCGAAGCCGCCAAGGCTGCGCAGGAAGCGCAGTCGGTCTTTCGGCGGCACGCCCCGGCGATCGCCGGTGTGGTGCGTGACATCCGGCGGCAGATGACCCCGGTGTCCGAACAGATGCAGGTCATCGGCCAGCACGTGAGCGCTGTGTTCGATTGGGTGCACCGGATGCCCACCTTCCGGGTCTTGCGCAGCCCGTTCGACCACGCGTTGATGAATGCCGCCTGGGCCGATGAAGAGGATCCCTGGAGCATGGAGGTCGACCAGTTTCTGCTGACCTGGTTCTCGGGCTTGATCGGTAACGCCAACGACCTGGCCTTCGCCCGGTACCGCTTTACCAGCGACGTTGCCCCCCGTTGTCGTGACGGATCTAACCTGACCATGGTCGAAGTACATGGGGCTCTGGCCTGGACGGTGAGCCAGGGGCGCAAGCGGTTCCGGTACAGCCCGCCTCCGCTGAGCTTGGAGCAGGTGAGTTTGCTGCCGGCGGCGGATGAGTCGTTCCGGCTGCTGGAGTGCCGTGTACTGGTGGAGCAGTACCTCAACACCCATCCCGAGCTGACGCCGGGCCAGCGGGCCGCAATGCTCGACCTGGTGCTCGGTGAGTGCGACGCCTGGGCGGATGCCTTGCGCCACAACGGTGTGACCACCGAGGCCGAGCGCAAGCAGATTCAACGGGTGGCCAAGGGGATGCGGTTCTGGCTGGATGCCCGCAAGAAGACCGACCGCCGCCTTCATTAGCAGAAAAGCCCTCCTTCGGGAGGGCTTCATGCTAGAGATAGTCTTCCTCGTTACTCCAGCCAAAGCGCTTATCGAGGGCGATTCGACGCCACATCGAGGCGTATAGGGCACGGGCAACAGTCCGTGCCGAGGGTTCCGGATCTCGATAGAAAAAGAGTTGCTCTGCCCGCTCCCGTTTCAGCAGCAGGACCGGCGGTATCCTCCGGCCCAGGAGCGGTTCGAATTGGGTCAGGGTTACATCAAGAATATACTCTTCGTGATCCAACGTGAGCGCGATCCACCCGTGGCTGTTCTGCTTGGGCATTTTGTCCTGGCCCGGGGGCAGAATCCAGCCGTCCTGAAACCTGGGGTTCAGCGGCGGGTGGAGGCTGATCAAGGCATTCAGCAGCAGACCGGTCGCGGTATAGCACCGGCCCCGCAGGGTGGGGTTGGTCGGGTGAACCTCCAGGAGCAGGTCCCGGACCAGTTTGCCCAATGCGCGGAGCTCGCGCCGGTTGCACGCCAGCAACTCCGTCTTGAGGGTTTTCCATTCAGCAGAGAGTTCCTCGGGGGTATTGGCCATTCCGTTGTCTCCCGCATAATAGGCATATTGCTTCAAATGGGCCATACTGATCACCCGCAGCGGTCGCACTTGCAGACCTGACAGGTCGGGTCATAGACCTTCCACAGGGGCGTCACCTCACCACAGAGAAAGCAAACCGCCACCTGGCCAGCGCCCTCCGTGGGTATGGTTATCGGCCACCGGAAAGCACCAGGGACCGGCGCGGGAGAAATGGCTCGATCTGAGGCATAGCGGACGATCCCCGCCTCGGCCAGTACCGTCCAGAACCGGTGCATATTTGTTCGCTCCAGGTCCGGCCGGTAGAGGCTGACGAACCCTTTATCCTGCAGCCACTGCACCGCATTATCGAGCGAGAATGAAATGCCGGCACGGAAGGCGAATCCGACCAGACGGCTCTGCCATTCCAGGGGGTCACCGCGGTAGATCTGGGGGTAGGGCACGGGCACGGGGCAAGCGGGCAGAAGCTGGAGACCTTCTTCGTGTAAGGCCGCCCATAGCTTGGCCCCTGCTTCTTTCCGAAACGCCTTTGCCTGCGCCTGCTGCTCCTGTAAGGCTTGCTGTGCTGCCCGGCGTTCCCGCAGCTGCTGAGCCTGGATCTGCGCCAGCCGCTGCCGTTGCTCTTCCTGGCGAAGCCGTTCGGCCTCCGCCTCTGCTCGCTGGCGATCCACTTCGGCCTGTTTCTCTGCGCGCCATTCCGCCCACTTGATCACAAGCGGCGGCTTGCGGTGTTCCGCCGGCCTGGCAGGCACCCGGGCGCCCCTATGCCGGCGGCGCCGGAAGCGATCCCGGCACCAGCGCAGGACCGCCTTGTCCTCTTCGGAGTAGAAGCCATGCCGGAGACTCAACCGGACCGGACCCCTGCCCTCCCCGACCATCGGGGCGGTCAGAAGGCGCCCGTGCCAGACGGTCTCATCGGGTGCAGGCATCAACCCGCGCAGAATCGCCAGGGTGGCAGGGTCGTCCTGGGTGCGCCCCGGCAGGAAGAAGTATAAGGTCCGCGGGTCTGGGCCAAGGAGCGGCAGGTCGTAGAACCGCTCCCGGGCGACATGGGCGATGTCAACAACGAGTGGCTGGGCTGCGGCGTCGTGATCAGCGTTCAGACCGGTAAAGGAGACCGCGCTCACCGCTCCGGGGGGATGCTTGACGACCTCGGGCGCCCGGTTGCTGGTGAAAATGACGAACAGGGGCGTGCCGGCCGCCTGGCACTCTGACCGGCGTTCCGAGAGCACAGCCAGCTCCAGCGGGTGAGAGGCAATCTCCAGAACGAACCCCCTGCCGCTGGGAAGAACTACCGGGATGGTCGAGCGGCGGTTCGCCAGGTACTCGTCACACTCCATGCGGGTGCCGGGCGGAAGCACTTTGCGGAATGCCACCACAAGCTGGTGGCGAAGCCATGCGCTCTGGCGGCGTTCGGAGATACTGGCGGACCGGCCGGCGTTGTCCAGGCAGCCTTCTGTATCCCGGTAATGCTTAAAGTATGGCGTCGGAAGCCCCTCGCAGCAGAATACCAATCGTTGTCCGCAGTCCGGGCAGGTCAGCCTTCCATTCCGGCTGGCCTCCCGCAGTGGTTGCAGATTCTCCCACCACAGGTCGGAGGCGGGGTGTACGAGTTGTTTTCCCTGGGTGGTCTGCAAGAAGGCTGCTGGGATACTAGGGCCGATCAGTGCCAAGAATACTCACCCCCGGAACTCAGTTTACCATAGGGACAGGGGCGCCCGAACGGGGAATACCGGGCTTCTATAATAGGAGGCAATACGAGATGAGGAATAAGGTCGAAGCCATGCTCAACGACGGGGCCTACTTGGTGACCGGTGTCAGGGTTATGGGCACAAACTTCTGGACCTTCAGGGCCTATGCGCGGGTCGACGGCAATCCGTTCGTGGATGCCACCCGAGCGCACGGTAACCGCTTTCGGCACGAGAACGGGTTCGAGTATGAGGAGATTGGCACAGAGCCGACTCCGCTCGACGTCCTGCTCAATGCCCCGGCCACCATGCAGCGTAAGCGTGAGGCGTTCCACCAGGAGCGCTACCATCTCGCCCACCGCCTCATCTTGCAGGCTTACCCGCAGGTGCAGCGGGGGCAAAAGCGTGAGGGGAAGATCGAGGCAGAACTCGACCAGGACCCGGAATAATGGAGCAACCCCGCCTTGTGGTGGGGTTGTTTCATAGCACGACGATATCCGGCGCCTTGTTCCAGCAACACAGGGCGTCCTCGATGACTGACATGGTGACGCCCAGGTGCTTTGCTAACCTCCCGGCCAGGTAATCCAGTTGACGAGCCTCCCGGCGTGTCGGCTGAGCGCTGTTGCCAGTGAAGAGCCGATTGGCGCCCTGGGCGGGGCCGGTGGCCCCAACTAAAAAGGGAGACCTTGGCTCGACCCGGGCGAGACCGAGGTGGCCAAGCCGGGTGAGGAAATCGAAGCAACCGAGTCGCCCGAAGTTTTTCACCGGATCGAGCGTCTTGTACATGAGATCAAAGGCCAGCTCCGGATCCCCGCCGCTGCTTCTGGCTATGGCATTAACCCACGTTCGCTGCGACGTCCATTTGGCTATCAAGCTTACATAGGCCTCTACCGTGTCGGCAAAGTTGTTACGCTTGCGGGGATCTGGTGAACAGAATTTCCGGTGGTTTCCCCGGCGGCGTTTGACTCCATCCGCTCCCAGCAGGCGCTCCAGGTTGTCCAGGAGCCAAGTCCGAAAGCCCAGGGGGTCGGCGCTGACATTCGCCCACGACCACAGTGTCCGCCCGTCAAACTGCTGGTATATGTCTTTCAGCCGTCGCCAACCACCGGCCTCGTGGTGTCCGACCATGGCCGCCATGAAGCAGAGCCAGATCGCTTCCTCCACCTCGCCTGCAGTTGCAAGTGCGGCGGCAGCTTCGTACGGACCAAAGGGGTCGGCCCGGCATAGGTCCTCCGGTCTGCCGAGGTCGGCGCCCTTCAACGCCCGAATCTGCGCTTCGCGGGTGGCACTGGCCCGGATGTGCAGCAGGAACGCTTCTTCTCGGAGTCCACCCTGAAGCCCGGGCAGGGTACCATGGGATTGTTGGTATTCCTGAATCAATACCTCCAGGGTCTTCATGCCGTTCCCCCTTTGCTCTGACCGCTCACCCTACAATAACCATAGGATTTGTGCGATGGCAAGACGGGTCCCCCTGAATTATTGACTTACCCTCGCAAATCTTCAGTGCGTAGAAGATAGGCTCAGTCAGGCTCCCAAGGTGCCAAAATCTTCAACACCCCGGCGGGGTCACTTCATTTCCGTGTTGTCCCATTGCTTCCATTTCTACCGTCGATTCTGAGGGCTTTTTTCGAGGGGCCTGGGGGGGTAGTAGCGGCGAATTCGAGCCGAAATCGGGCACAAAAAAAGACCCTGCCGTACGGCAGGGTCGGGTTGAAACCGATTGGAGCAAGCCGCGTTCACACGCCTGAGATAGAGTCTCGCTCCGAAGAAAGACCCCGAGCCTCCGAAGAGTGAGGGTGTTCAAGCCTCCCTACTCTTCCGCTCAGCCCTACCGTGCGCCGTAGCTGTCTCAGTCAGTAACTACGAACACTTCTCGAATGAAGTCGTTCCGCTTGTGCGGTGACAGATCGTACAGAGTGCCGTCCTGAACGCGCCGCAGCCATTCGCTTGCCCGGATTTTTTGGCGCTCTGCGCGCTCGAACTTGAGCACGACGCTGAAGTCTCCGTGCTGCCGGATTGCTTGCTTCACCGCCTCGATACACGGGGCACTGTCGTCGAGCCAATGACCCCTCTGCGGCTTCTCGCCTTGCTGGAGCACTCCACCTAGCGACAAATCTCCCACCTCCGAATGGGCGTTCAACCGATTCTCCATTCGCATCACAGGCAAAACCCCTCAGGCCAGCGCCAAAGGGGTTTTGCGGAGAGCTTCTCAGGTTTGCGGCCGGGCCTCCAGTGCTCCGGTAAGCTTACGCCTTGCCGCGGCCAACTGGTGATATTCCTGGGGGCGCTGCCGCTCCAGGGCGAGCCTCATGAGGCGTGCAAGGTCGTTGGCGAGAGTCTGCATCACCCCGTAATCCTGCCGTTCGATGGCGGCCTTGGTGGCCTGGTCGATCTCCGGTGCAACTACTTGCAGGTCGATCGCACGATCGTCCGCCGGCAGGGTGAAGGGACTGGCCTTGGCTGCTGTCTGCTCGTGGTCCGCGTCCTCCAGGAGTTGCTCCGAGAGTACCACCTCCGCCACACTGCACTTCCGCATCGCAGCGAGCGTCTCCCGCCGCTGTGCCGGGGTCAGGATCACAGGTCGCGGCCGGGGCCCCCGCGCCTCTCCCAGCCAGCCAAGTCCCTCAACGATCTTGACGAGATCCTGCGCCCGCTCCGATGCAATGCCCAGTTGTCGTTCAACCAGGCGCCGGCTCAATACGCCCTCTTGCAGGGCGAGTTCTTTGACGCGCTCCAGTTCCTGTTCGGCTCGGGACAACGGCGTGGCCACAGCGGTCGAGCCTTCCGTTGTCAGCTTTGCCGTGTCGGCAGCGTGTTCTCCCGTAGACATGGCAATCCGTTCACCTCCATGGGAATTCGCCCGCGGGGCTTCGACCGGGGAAACAAACGGGGTGGCTCCCTCCGACTGTGCACGTGCCACCCACCACCTGACCAAAGCGTGGATGAGTTCGTCCGTCACCCAGGAGCCCTGTGCCCTCACCAGTTGGTCGGCGTCGCTCCCGCGGTAAAGCAGATCCCCCCTCCCCCGCAGTTTTTCCGCTCCGGCTTCATCTAAGATGATGCGTGATTCCAGGTTGTCCTTGGTGCGAAGGGCGATTTGGCTGGGGACGTTTGCCCGGATGATCCCGGAAATGACCGTCGCACGGGGACTTTGGGTAGCAAGAACCAGGTGGATGCCACAAGCACGGGCCATTTGCCCAAGCTGCTTGATTGCCGACTCGGTGCGCTCTTTGATCTCCTTTTCCGACTCCATGAGCTGTGCCATTTCGTCGATGATGGCCACAATGTAAGGCATCCGCTGGCTGGGATACCGCCGGTTATACCCCTCGATGTTGGCGACGCCGCTCTCCTCTAGCTGGCGGTAGCGCCGGAGCATCTCGGTGACAAGCCCCTCCAGTCCGTCTGCGGCTTCCTCCGCCGTGCAGATCACAGGACCCATCAGGTGCGGCAGTCCCCGCCAGAGCGCAAACTCGACCCGCTTGGGGTCAATCAGGAGCAGTCGGAGTTCACCTGGCCGAAAGCGGGTAGTCAGGCAGGTAATCATCGCACGGATGACCCCGCTCTTCCCCGACTTTGTGGTGCCACCGATCAACAGGTGCGGGGTCTCGGTCAAATCGACGACGAGCGGTTCACCCCGCACGTCGACGCCGAGGGCGACCGGCAGAATTCCCCCGGCCTTGAATGCTTTGGACTCCGCCAGGGTGCGCAGCGGGACTGAGACCACCCGATCGGTCACGAGGTCGACCTGAAGGACGCCCGGCGCCCCCACCACCGGACCGATGCTGATGCTCTTGGCACCCAGCGCGGCGGCCAGGTCATCGGCAAGTTTGCACACCGCACTGGCCGGCCGTTCGCTACGAATCTGGATGGATTTCAAAGCGGGTCCAGCGTAGCTTCGTATCACCGTGCACCCGGGCACACCCAAGGCCTCCATGGCGGCGACTACTGCCTGACCGTCCTCCGGGCAGGGCTTCACCTCAATGGGAATCACTTCTCCGAGCATCTCGACCGGGGGCAAAGACCCGTTACCGGGGAGGACTGTGGGTTGCGGTATCGTGGGAGCCGGCGTGGACACCTGCGAATCTTCATCCTGTGACTGCCCAAACCTCCGGGCAAGCCACGCAAGTGCCTTCTGCCCGGTCCGTCCCGCTGCTGCGGCCCAGCGCTGGCGTGTGGTCCACAAGATTAGCCCGGCGGTGAGCAAGAGCGTCACCAGCCAGCCAAACCAGACCATCAGGTACCAGATATCC
>DAHVXO010000004.1 GCA_027356675.1 Symbiobacteriaceae bacterium
TTGATGACCTTGACGCCGGGCAGCGCTGAGATGGCCTGAATGACGCGGTCGCCATGCTCCCGGTTCTCCACGCCAATCGTCACATCACGGATGACGACTTCCTTGCCGGCCTGGATCAGGTCGACGGCAAGAATGTCGCCACCGGTGGCACCAATGGCTGTGGCCAGGTAAGAGAAGATGGCGCCCGTGTTCTGGATCTCCAGGCGCAAAATGAGACGAACACCGCCCAGCTTCTGAATCGCCACAAAAATAGCCTCCTTTAGCAATAACGCCGAACCCAGCTTACAACATTCGTCCCCATTATATCTCTGCTGTCGGAAAAGAGACATGCTGATAACAGCGGAGTTTGCCAAGACGGGGCTAGCCATTTCGGGCTACCCCCCAGGGTTCACTATGTTCTTAGTAGTTACTACTATGACGAGCCCTCTAATTCCTGCTGGACAGGCAAAGACTCCCCGGAATGCCTGCCGGCAATCCGGGGAGCTCGAGGGTCAGGATTGGACAGCCTTAAGAATCTCCGCTACAAACCGGTTCTCAGGGTATTTACCGATGAAAACCACTGTGCTGCTCCCGTCGATCACGGTTTGAGGCACAGAGCTGACCTCATACTCCGCCGACAGGTCCGGGAACTCCGAGGCATCGATCATATGGGCATTGATGTGGGGATTCTCCATCGCAGCCATGTGAGCCAGGCGAACCGCCTGGGGGCAGTGCGGTCAGGATGCGGTGGAGAAAACCTGAATGCGGACATCCTGATCAATCACCTTGATCTGCGCCCGAATGGCCTCGCTCAACCGTGACTGACCCTGAGACACGTCGATGATGTCGTCGAGGAGGGCCATGAACTCGTAGCCGGCGGGCGCCCCGAAGAACCGGAAGCCCTGGTCACGGCCTGTCCCATCCAGGAAGGCCAGCGCCGGCGTCTTGTCGATGCCATAGGTCTGGGCGAGTTCGTTATTGTCCTGGATCCGCACGTCCCGAAGCGAAAGACGGCCATCCGACAAGCCGCTCAGTTCCGTGACGATTTCACGGGTTGCGTCAGTATACGGCTCGTCGCCTGGTGCCTCCTGGGCGTGGAAAAGCAATACCTCGACCGGCCCCTTCAATTGCGCTTCAAACATCTGTCGCACTTTCTGCTTGGTGGTGTCGTTCATAATGGCCACGGCACAGCCCCCTTTCTCGGTTCAGTTTCTCCAACAGGTACCCATCCACCTGCTAGCCTTCTGTCACATGGAAATGCGAGAGGATCATCCGTTCCAAGTTCTCCACGGCGGCGTGGCGGGGTGGGGCGTCCTTACGGATCACCAGCGACGTAGTGCGGGCCATAGCCGGCAGACCGGCCACCGCCACCACCTCCAGGCGGCCGCTCTCCAGGTCGCCCCGGACAGCGCTGCCTGGGACCATCGCCACACCAAAACCGCTCTCAACCATTAGTTTGACCGCTTCGTGACTGTCGAACTCCATCGTAACGTTGGGATAGACGCCGTATTGCTCCAAAATGGCATCCACGTACGTACGGAAGCGCGAGGGCGCCTGGAAGCTGATCATGTCAATCTGGCTCAGTTCGGCTAGCGGCAGCGGGTCGGGCAGGGATTTCTTTTTATCCGGGGAACAGACTAGCAGGACCGGGTCTCGCTGAAGCGGAATCGAGCGTAGGCGCGGGTGTGAGACCGGCGTGGTCAGAATCGCCAGGTCAATCTCCCCTTCCAGCACTCGCTCCAGGGTGTCGGCGGTCCGGCCCGCCTTGACCATAACCCGCACGGCCGGGAATTGGCGCGCGAATTCGGACAGGACTGGCGGCAAGAGCCCTACACCCACAGTCGTCACCGCGCCGATCGCGACGCGGCCCCGCTGCGGATGGACCAGATCGTTCACCGCTTCCCGCAGCTCACCCACGCCCATGGCAATGCGCCGCGCCCGCCCGTAGACCTCCTCGCCGGCCGGCGTCAGCCGAAACTGCCGGCTGGAGCGATCCAGCAACTGGGCCCCCAGTTCGATCTCCAGAGCCGCTACCTGCCGGGTCACGGCCGGCTGGCTGAGCCCCACCAACTCCCCTGCACGCGAAAATCCGCCGGTCTCCACGACCCGACAAAATGTGATCAAGTGCTGCAGAATCACGGCTACGGCCTCCCATTCTGTTCGATGCACAAAGCGTATCGGGCCTATGTGAACTATTCATTTTCATCATACGCCCGCGCGCCGTATGATGTGTAGTAGATCACACACTCGTATTCTTAGGATTTGCAGAAAACCGCCGGGAGACCGGCACCGATCTGAAGAGGAGGGGACTGGATTTGCTAACGGAGGTTAGCTGGCAAATCGGTGGCGAACAGGGTACAGGCCTTGACTCCACCGTTGAGGTGTTCAACACTGTTGCCAGTCGTGCCGGATACTTTATCTATGCCTACAAGACCTTTGCCTCCCGCATCAAGGGTGGTCACACGGACTTCACCACCCGCCTGAGCACCCACCGCGTCCAGGCGCCGGCTGCAGGCATTAACCTGCTGGTGACGCTGGACCAGGAGACCATCGACCTCTGCGCCAAAAACGTATACCCCGGCGCCATTGTCCTGGCCGACGAGGCGATTAATCCGAAGCTGCCGGAGGGAGTCGCCGCCCGGCTGCTGACCATGCCGCTCAACAAGATGACCCTGGCCCTGGGCAACCCGCTCATGAAGAACAACATTGTTCTCGGCGCCAGCGCCGCCTTCCTGGGCCTATCGCTCGACGGCTTCAAGGACTTTGCCGTGGGGCGGTGGGGCAACAAGGGCGAGGAATTCATCACCCTGATCCACAGCGCCATGCAGCAGGGCTACGATTATGTGCACCAGCAGTGGCCGGACCTGCAGCTTGCGCCCGCGCAGGGCGATGGCAAGGAGCGCCTGCTGATGACCGGCAACGAGGCCGCCGCACTGGGCGCCCTGGCCGGCGGTTGCCGTGTAATCTTCTCCTATCCGATCACCCCGGCCTCGGAGATCGCCGAGAGCCTGGTCAAGACCTTCCCGAAGGTCGGCGGCATCGCCGCCCAGATGGAGGATGAGCTGGCTTCGATCGTCGCATGCGTCGGCGCAGGCTTTGCCGGCGCCCGGGCGATGACCGCCACCTCCGGCCCCGGGATCTCGCTCATGCAGGAGGCCCTGGGCCTCGCTGCCATGTCCGAGACCCCGGTGGTCGTCGTCGACACCCAGCGCGGCGGCCCCTCCACGGGCATGCCTACCAAGCAGGAGCAGTCGGACCTCATGGCCCTGGCTTACGGCGGCCACGGCGACTCGCCCCGCATCGTCCTGGCCCCTGGCAGCGTGGAGGAGCTGATCCCCATGACCGCCGAGGCCTTCAACCTGGCCGACCAGAACCACTGCCCGGTCCTTATTGCTTCCGACCTGGCGCTGGCCCAGTTCCAGCAAACGGTCGAGCCCGAGGCGGCTGAGCTCTCCCGTATGCCCGTCATCGACCGTGGGCCGATCGCCGATCCCGCCGAGCTTGCCGCTCTGGGGCGCGACGTGTTCCAGCGGTATAACAAGAAGGATGGCATCGGCATCTCTGCCCGTTCGCTGCCCGGCATGAAGAACGGCCAGTTCCTGGCCACCGGCGTCGAGCACAACCCCTTCGGCAAGGTGACCGAGAACGTCGTCAACCGTCAATATATGATGGACCGCCGGTTGGGCAAGATCCGCACCGTCAAGACCGATGCGATCCGGTATTTTGGCACGCTGAACGCTGACCTGGTTCTGCTGGCCTTCGGCACCACCCTGGGCTCCGTTCTGGAGTCCCAGGTGCAGATCGAGGCAGCCACCGGCCTGAAGGTCGGGGTCATTCAGCTCCGGCTCGTCTACCCGGTGCCGGCCCAACAGATCAAGGAGGCCGTGGGCGAAGCCAAGCTTCTGGTGGTCGAGTCTAACGGCACCGGCCAGTTTGCCTTCATGCTCCGGGCCACGGGCTTTAATAGTGACCAGATCGGTAGCCTGCTCAAGTACGACGGCACGCTCTTTACCGTGGCAGAGGTCACTGCAGCGGCCGAGGCCATGGCGCATGGCGACGCCAGGTTCATGGTGACCGGCGGCGGCAGTGGCGTCCGGGCCATCAGCAACCCGACCATCACGCTCAATTCCGCTGCAAAGGAGGCGCTGGTCTAATGGCTACTGTCTCCATGGCGGATTTCCGCACCTCAGAGAAGTCCTGGTGGTGCCCTGGCTGCGGTGACTGCGCCGTGCTGGCTGCACTGCAGAAGGCCCTGGTGGAACTCGGCATCGAACCCGAGAAGGTCGCCGTGGCGGCCGGCATCGGCTGCTCCGGCAAGATTGGCAACTACATCAACTCCTATAACCTCCACGTCGTCCACGGACGGTCGTTGCCGGCAGCTCAAGGGGTCAAGCTGGCCAACCGAGAGCTGACGGTCATCGCGGCCGGCGGCGACGGCGACGGCTTCGCTATCGGCATGGGGCACTACATGCATGCCCTGCGCCGCAACGTGGACATCACGTACATCGTGATGGACAACCAGATCTATGGCCTGACCAAGGGCCAGACCTCACCCACCTCCGACGGCGGGTTCATGACCAAGTCCACCCCGGCCGGCAACATCGAGAAGCCGGTCAACCAGCTGCAGCTGGCGATCGCCTCCGGGTGCGGGTTTGTGGCCAACGGGTTCTCGTCGAACCAGAAGCAGCTGGTCGAGATCATCAAGAAGGCCATTCTCTTCCCCGGGTTTGCGATCGTGAACACCTACAGCCCGTGCGTCACCTTCAATAAGGTGAACACCTACGACTTCTTCAAGGAGTCCCTCACGAACCTCGACGAGGATCCCAACTACGACCGGCATGACCGCTTTGCGGCCATGCACAAGCTCATGGAGACCAACGAGCTGGTGATGGGCGTGGTGTACGAGGATCTGCACTCCAAGCGGTACGAGGACATGGTGCCGGGCTACAAGGCCGAGGGCATCGCTACCCAGCAGCACCCGAGCGTGGATCCCGCCGTATGGGAGAAGCTGCTGAAGGCTTACAAGTAGATCGCCGCCGCACGAAATCGCCCCGGGCTGGTCAACAGCCCGGGGCTCTTGTATTTCGTCGGGCGAAAAGCGCCATGCCAGCGGCGGCGACCAGCCCGATGACGGCGAACGTGAGCCAGGGAATCCAGGCCGTGCCGGTGGCGTCGGCCACGTCGAGCAGGCGGCCGCCCAGGAACTGGCCCCCTGACCCGCCAATCGCCACGGCCAGGGCGCTGAAGCCATAGTAGCTGGCGATCGAGTCACGTGGCGCCATCCCGACGATCATCGTGTAATCGTTGGGGCGCAGGAGCATCCCGCCCAGGGTCATGATGACGACGGCAGAGACCATCCCACCCATACCCGGCAGCGGGATGAGCAGGAGAAAGGCCCCGCCTGTCAGGGCGCAGCCAATGACCCATTGCAGAAGGGGCGCCCAGCGACCGGTGAGCCACTGTGCGATCTTGTACTGCATGGCAATGACCATGAGCGAGTTGGTCAGCAGCAGGTACTTCACGGCGGTCTGCGATCCCGTGACCGCCGAGGCATGCAGCGACAAAGAGATGTTGATCTGCCCGCTCACCGCCCAGAAGCCGGTGCTGATCAGGCAATACGCGACGAACGCACGGTTGCGGGCGACCGTTGCCACGGACTGCAGCACCTCCGACAGGGCATGAGCGACCGCGGGGCGGGCCCGCCCGGTGGCAAGGTCGGGCAGGTACAGAAAGACCATCAGGGCGATCGGGAAGTAGACACAGCCCGCAACCACCGAGAGGACCCGAAAATTGATACTGAGAAGCAGGGCGCCCACCAACGGACCCAGGGTTGTCCCCACGCTCTGGGCAGTGTAGAGCAGGGCAAACCGGCCCGCCTGGTCCGGGCCGGGATTGAGGGCAGCGAAGGCCGCCCGTTCGGCGGAACTGAACAGCGCGCCCCCGATCCCGGAGAGCACGGCGGAGATCAGCAAGCCGGGCAGGGTCGCCATCAGGGCGAAGCTGAGGAACCCAGCGGCCCGAATGAGCAGACCCGTGATCAGAACCCGCTTGTACCCATAGAGGTCCGCTGTGGGTCCGGCAAACATCATCAGGACCTGCTGCACGCCAGTGCGAACGGCGAGTATGGTCCCGGCGATGGTGGCAGAGAGCCCCAGGTTATCCCGCACGTGAATGGAGAGATAGGGGATTAGCATGAAGAAGCCGAGGTTGATCGAAAGATCAGCAAGCAAGATGACAGCCTCGGCCGTCGACAGACCGGCCAGGCGCCGCAGGAGTACCACGGGCTCCATCTCCCCGGAAAGGCGCGTACAAAGAGAGGACGCCGGGTCAACCCGGCGTCTTGCGCGTTTACTTGAACATGGCCTGACACGACAGGCGATACCCGCTCTGAAGCTTATCGCCCAGCACCGTGCGCTCGAGCTCGGTCGGCGCGGTCAGCAGAAACTGGGTGTCCTTGGGCCACCGGACCTCGCACTTGGCGCTGCTGGTCGTGCCGTCGCAGTCGCACTCCACTGGAACCCCGAGTTCACGAATCGCGTCCTTCACAGTCATGCCGGAACGCGTATGGACCAGATACTCCTGGTCCTTGTAATCGATGCGACGCATGGACGACATCCCCTCCATGCAGAATCATACCACTCCGGCGCCGGGCTGGGTAGCCGGAGGGCGCTCTGCCTAGTGACAACTGCAGCCGGGGCCGCAACCGCTGGCCTTCTGGGGGGCCGTGGCGGTGGCTGTGCCTGCGCTGCTCTCACTAGAATCACTGGTGCCGCTATTACCCGTAAGCTTGCGTCCCACCGCGATGTGGCCGTTCTCCAGACCGTGGGCTGCAAAGGCGGAGACAAGCCGCCTGGCACCGACCGCACCACAAGATGGGCACGTCAGGCGCTCCCCCTCGGTGTTCATGGGCACGAGTTCCTCAAACACACCCGCGCACGTCTTGCACTTGAACTCGTAGATCGGCATGGCCAATTCTCCCCCCCTTGCTAAGAACATATCGTTCATCATTTTACATCGGACGACGGGCGGGTTCAAGCGTTTTTTGGCAGTCAGGCACGGTGAGTGCTAACGCGCAGTCAGTGGCGCAAACACCATCTGCATTGTTCAGTATTCTGGCATCATGTATGATATACTTGCAGTAGCTGAATGCCCCAGGAGGTCTCTCATGCGACGCAAGCTCCTCTGGTTGGGCCTATTTTTCGCCCTTGCCGGGTGCAGTTCCGGGCCCGGGCCGGCCCGTCTCCCCCTATCCCCGGCCCCTGCGGTCGAGGTCATCGTCTCGGCGGCGGCCTCGCTCAGCGATGCCCTGCAGGAAGCCGGTGCGCAGTTCGAGATCGCCACTGCTGGGGTCAAGCTCCGCTTCAACTTTGGTTCGTCCGGTGCCCTCGGTCAGCAGATCGAGCAGGGCGCTCCGGTGGACCTGTTCATCTCCGCCGCCCCTGGGCCCATGGAGTCGCTCGTGAGGCGGAACCTGGTCGATGGCAGGGCGGTTCGGACGGTAGCCACCAACCGTCTCGTGCTGATTCGGAGCAAGGCGGGACCTGCGGTGGTGCAGACCTGGGCCGACCTCAAGGGAGATGCCGTCAGGCAGATTGCCGTCGGCAACCCGCAGCATGTGCCGGCCGGACAGTACGCGCGCACCGTGCTTGAACACCTCTCGCTCTGGGGCGCCGTGCAAACTCGGCTGGTGCTCGGAGAGGACGTCCGGCAGGTCCTGCAGTATACCGAATCGGGTGCGGTGCAGGCAGGCATCGTATACAGCACGGATGCGGCAACTTCGGCCAAGGTCGTGGTAGTGGCCGAGGCCCCGGCGGGGAGCCATCCACCGGTGACCTATCCGCTGGCCGTGCTACAGGGTTCCCGGCACCCGGCGGAGGCCGGTGCCTTTGCAGACTACCTCAAGGGACCCGCCGGCACCGCCGTGCTGCGCAAGTACGGCTTCGGGCCGGGGAATTAGGCGGCTGCAGGCTTCGCCTGACCGGCCGAAGCCGCTCCAGACCTGTCTATAGGAGGCGTAATCGCCGGTGGTCCTCTCCTCCGCCCTCCTGATCTCGCTGAAGATCGCGCTGGCCGCCACACTCCTGGTCTTCGCCACCGGCATGCCCCTGGCCTGGGCACTCTCACGCCCCGGCTGGCGGGGCAGGGCCCTGCTCGACGTTGCCGTCAATCTGCCGATTGCGCTGCCGCCAACCGTGCTGGGATACTACCTGCTGGTTGTGATCGGGCGCAACGGTCCGGTGGGGCAGCTAACCGGTTGGCTCTGGAATACCACCCTGATCTTCACACCCATGGCGGCCGTCATCGCGTCGGCACTGGTCTGCCTGCCCCTGTTCGTCCAGGCGGCTCGCAACGCATTAGAAGACGTGCAGTTCGACGTCTTCGAGGCGGCCCAGATTGACGGGGCCAACCGTTGGGCTACGTTCCGCTACATTTCACTGCCACTGGCCTGGCCGGGAATCTGGACGGGGGTCCTGCTCGCCTACACCCGCTCCCTGGGTGAGTTCGGCGCGACCCTCATGGTGGCGGGGAACATCCCCGGGCGGACCCAGACCATGTCGCTGGCGATTTACTCGGCCGTGCAGTCCGGTCAACAGGGCACGGCCAATTTGCTCTCACTGATCCTGACCGCCGTGGCCGCCCTGTCGATCTGGGTCGGGCTGCGCTGGCGGACGCCGGGCCGTGCACATGGGCGCTCCAAGTCCGTATCGGGGGAGGTCGCGTAGGCCATGAAGGGCGAAACCGGGCTCAGCAACAACGTCAAGCAGACCCGCACCCGCATGGGCCTCAGCCAGCAGGACCTGGCGAATCAGGCCGGCGTAACCCGCCAGACCATCGGCGGCGTGGAGGCGGGCCTGTTCGCGCCGTCGGCCACGGTTGCTCTGCGCCTGGCGAAGGCCCTGGGCTGCCGGGTCGACGAACTATTTTGGCTGGAGGAAGACCTGCCCGCGATTGAGGCCGGACCCGTGGCAGGCGTGCCGGCCGGCCGGGACCTGCGTGTGGCCCTGGCCCGGGTGGGCGGGCGCTGGGTGGCCCATCCGCTCTTTGGCGATGATGCGTTCCGCTCAGAGCTGATTCCGGCTGACGGGGTCGGCGTCAAGGCTACTATAGGGGATGACGCCATGCGCGTCCGACCACTTTATGACCCCGCGACCCTGCCCCACTCGGCGGTGCTGGCTGGCTGCTCACCGGCCCTCTCACTCTGGGCGCGGGCGGCCGAGCGGTGGCATCCGGGTCTGCGGGTCCACTGGATCTTCGCCAACAGCATGGCCGCCCTGGGGAGTCTGACCCGTGGCGAGGTCCATGCCGCAGGAATGCACCTGTACGACCCGGAGTCCGGCGAGCACAACGTGCCATTCGTGCGGCGGGCCATCCCGGGGCGGGCGGCGGTGCTCATCAACCTGGGAATCTGGGACGAGGGGTTTGTCGTGGGCGCGGGCAACCCGCTGGGAATCCGCGCCGGGGCGGACCTGGCCCAGCCGGGAGTGCGGATCGTCAACCGGGAAGAAGGGGCGGGGTCCCGGCAAATGCTGGAGCGGGAGCTCGTCAGCGCGCATGTCCCGTGCGCAGCCGTCAATGGCTATGACCGGGTGGTGACCGGACACATCGAGGTGGCCCGGGAGGTGGCAGCCGGCCGGGCGGATGCCGGAGTGACCACGGCTGCCGTGGCCGCAGCCTTCGGGCTGGGGTTCGTGCCCCTCCACTCGGTGCGCTATGACATGGTGGTCCTCAAGGAGTACCTGGCGGAGCCGCCCATCGCCGAGCTGTTCGGCACGCTGAGTCACCGCTGGGTACGGTCCCAGTTGGAGGCGCTGGGGGGCTACGACACCGCGCTGACCGGAGAGGTGGTCGCGACCATCGATGCCTGAAGGACCGCGGCCATCCAGTCACGAAAGCTTTAGTAACAAGACCCGGAGGTGGTTCTCATGAAGGCCGTGCGCATCCACGCCCAGGGAGGTCCGGAAGTACTGGTCTACGAAGAGGTCGCCAACCCGCAACCAGGGCCGGGTGAGGCGCTGGTGCGGGTCAAGGCGGCAGGGCTGAACTACCTCGATATCTACCACCGGTCTGGGGTCTATGCAGTCAAGACCCCGTTCACACTCGGGCAGGAAGGCGCCGGCATCGTCGAGGCCGTCGGCGAGGGCGCAGGGTCCGTCAAGGTCGGCGACCGGGTGGCGTGGTGCATGCACGGCGGCGGGTATGCCGAGTATGCCGTCCTCCCCGCCTGGAAGCTGGTACCGCTGCCTGCGAACATCTCCTTTGAGATGGGTGCGGCCATCATGCTCCAGGGGCTCACGGCCGAGTACCTGACCCACTCCACCTTCCCCCTGGGCAAGGGCCACCGGGCCCTGGTCCATGCGGCGGCCGGCGGGGTCGGGCTCCTGCTGGTCCAGATCGCCAAGCGCCTGGGCGCCACGGTCTACGGGACAGTGGGGAACCGGGAAAAGGCCCAACTGGCCCTGGAAGCCGGGGCCGACGAAGCGATCCTCTACAACGAGGTCGACTTTGCGGCGGAGGTCCGGCGCCTGACCGACGGCGCTGGCGTCGACGTCGTCTACGACTCGGTGGGACAGAGTACATTTATGAAGAGCCTGGAGTCGCTCCGGACGCGGGGCCTGATGGTTTCCTACGGCCAGAGCAGCGGAGTCATCCCGCCCGTGGAGACGGGGCTGCTGTCGGCA
>DAHVXO010000005.1 GCA_027356675.1 Symbiobacteriaceae bacterium
CACGCCCTCGCCACTTCGGCGTAGGGCGTGATCTATGTCCAGCGCAAGCTGTAGTGGTTCTCCCCTTGCGGTTCTTTGTGCGGTTCTGGGGCCCGAAGAGCCCTCTTCGTTGAGGTTCGAGGAGGATCTTGGTTCTAGAACCGCAAGGGAGAACCACATGCAGAACCACTTCTGTTCATCCGGCGGTTGCCTTCTGCCGGGCCTGGATATCCCGCTCGACCTCCCCGATCGGGCGCCCATAGACCCGACTGTGACGCTTTGTGAGCCAGGAGTGGTCCCGGGTTGGATAGCGGTCCCACACCGGCCGCGGCGCCTCGACCATGAAGGGCGGTTGATACTCCCCGTTGGGCGCTAGCCAGCACGCGATGAAGTGGAAGCGCTTTGTTGCCTGCTGCGCCATCTCCGGGGTGAAGGTCGGCTCTAGGTACGTGCGCAGCCGTTCATACACCGAGTCCGCCGTATTTTTGAACAGGTGCCAGTTCAGCGACGAGGCGAGCAGGATGTCGACGAACTCAGAATAGGAACGGAACTGCTGGAAGTGGTGAAAGATCAGCAGCGGGGCGACGCGGTACTTGGGCCCCTCGGCCAAGAGGTTCTTGGCAAAGTGTACAAACCCCCGGCTCAGGTACTGATGCGGTTCGTTAAGGACCAGATAAGTCGGGGCGCCTTCCCCACCCAGGGAGAGCTTCGTGAGGTAAGTGTTAAGAATGATCCAATGGCAGAGCAGTCGCGTGGCCATTTCGCCAAGGTCACGTTTTGGGATGCGATAGATGACGACCTTCCCCTCACGCATCCATTGGCCAAGATCTACTTCTTTCCGGGGGGTCTGACAGAACAGCGGGCGGAGCGCCTCATCGCCCATGATGTCACCCAGGCGGACCAGAATCGGACCTGCGATCTGCCCCCGCCGTCCTTCTTGCATCCCGTCCAGGTCTTCGAGCAGTGTGGTGTCACGCCCGAGTCGTTTCATTTCGGCAATTCGGGTCCGGCGGAAGTCCGCATTGGTCAGCATCATCTTGATGCCGACCAGGTCTCCTCCGACCGCCTTTGCACACTCCCGCAGGAACTCCCTGGTCTGGTGGTTTTCAATATCGTCGGCCATGAAGAAGTTCGTGAGCTCCTGTGCAATCCGGCTGCGGGCAATCCTTTCATTTGCGCCATTGTCAAGCCGCAGGGCCAGGCCAACCGGGTGATCAAAGTCGCTAAGATCCAGGTCGATCAGATGCTCGGGAGGCAAATGGTCCCGAAGCGCGTCTGACATGCCACGATGGCCCCGTCGCTCGTCAATCACGTCGAGGATGACCGCACCGATCCCGTGGTGCAGGCGCGCCTCGACGATGTAATTTACAACAGCCACATCCTTACCCATCCGTGGTGAACCCATGAACACACGCGGCGTCATTAGCATGTCGAGGTCTCCGGTGGGGACGTGCACCGGGAAAGGCTCCCCGCGGACCGTCGCTCTGCCGGCGAGGATTCCGGTCGTGTCCAGAAACGGTTCCGGCACCGGGATCTCCACGTTTCGATTCGCCTCCATGGCATCGATGAACTCCGCCTGGACCTCGGCGGTCGGCAACTGAACCACTTTCCCTACCTCATCCACGCTCATGATGTTGGGATCACGGTCCCACTTGGGCGCCCTGAGCGACCGGGCCCGCTCCAGATGCAGCGGATTCACCCGCACCAGCTCCATCCGGTTGTCTCCCGCGAGCTCAGCGAACCCACCCGCCAGGCTGTGCGCAAGCATCGTGCGTCTGGCCGGGGAATCTGCAGAGATGATCATCTGGAGGTTTGCAACGAACGCCGGCAGGTTCCGCTTGTTGCTCGTTTCGTGGGACAGACGCCCGTTCACCAGCAGCGCCTCGCGTTCGGGGTCTGCCAGGGTGATCATGCCGTTTGTGGCCGTTGAGAGCGGCTGCCCATCTCCGGGGAAGAAGGCCCGCTCCAGGGCCCCTACAATATCGTCAGCGACCCCTTTGACACCGTTGATGACCCAGGTCGTCAATCGGAGAGCCTGCCGGTAGAGTCGGCCGACATCAAAGCCCGCCCTTTCGGGATAGAGACCGCGCTCCCATACCGACCACTCATAGTCCACAAGGCCCTTCCAGCGGCGGCGCCCTATCCCCTCGAACCGAAAACAGAGGGCGGCCATGTCACCTGGACGCATCTCACGGGTAACGTGAAGGAGACTGCGGATCGGGCTGGCCTGCTCCGAGTAGTTGAACTGGAGCGAGAACATATTGGCCCTGCGGTATTTCAAGGCATAGAGGTCGCTGTCTGCAGACGGAAGTGAGAATCCGCCCCAGGTTGCTTCCTGCACGGTGCAACGACTCCACTGCGGGTGGTTTTTCACCTTGATCAGAAACACTTCTGCAAACGTGGCCGGCAGCACGATATAAAACTCGATGCGCTGGCGGGAAGCCTCCCCTTCGGCTGATGGGTCTGTGGCCATGTACGTTACCCACCAGATATCGTCTGGCGCCCGAAGCTCGCACCCCCAGCCGTCCCGGTTCAGCCTGGACCACGGCGAATCATAGACCGTGAGCAGTTCGTGAAGCATAGACCAGAGCCTTCGGTTGGAACTGTTCAGGGTAGAGTTGTGTGGGATGATCCTGAGCAATGCCCGATCGTTCTCTCTAACCCGAATCACGCTCCGGCCCCCTTTCGGGTCCGCTTGGTTGTGCTATGACTGACCGTTCCTTTGCCGTTTGTGGGCGCCAGGAACTGCCCCAAGATGGAGGCTACTTGGTCCGTTCGTACCACTCGACTGGCGGCGCGCTTGACCTGGGTCAGGACCTTGCCACCGACCTTTTGCGCTCCTTTCGTCCCTGCCCGGACGAGTGTGTCCGAGGTATTGAGCAGTGAGAAACCGTAGCCGAATCGGGCGGAGACACCCGCCAGATACCCCGATGGCGCAGAATGCGCCGTCTTTTTCCGCTTGGCCACTTCCTAAGTCCCCCTTAGTTCAGGACCATCCAGCAGGCGGCAATCCAGAAGATCCATGCAGCGCGCCCGAGCCATTTACGAGCGTCACCTGTGAGCATGAGACAGGCCCCGCAGATTACGATGCCAAGGGTCGCGATCTGGGGCATTGATTGGGTCAGCCCAGCGACGAAGGTCCGCCAGCCTTCGTGCAGGAAATCAGTCAGCGCCCGGGAGACAACGGTCAGCAGGTCGCCCCAGAGCGTGTGCCCATTGACGCCAGGCGGCAGTGGTTTGCTCGCCATTGGCCGGCCCGCCCCCTTCCTTTACAAACTCCGTAGGAACCCCATAATCCCCCAGGCCTTGCGGATGATGAGGTACCCCATCCCCACACCGATGAACCGTTCAATCGCTTCGGAGCGTTTGCCGGTCATCCATAAGGCTCCGCAAAACATGATCCCGAAAACGCACGCATAGTCGGCGATGTTCAGGACAGCGCTG
>DAHVXO010000040.1 GCA_027356675.1 Symbiobacteriaceae bacterium
GCCGTGCGGATGGCCTGACGCCCCTCGGTCAGCGCAATGCCGGCCGCGATCTGGATCATGTTCACGGCCTCACGGCCGTTGGTGGCATACTTCTTGACCACCTCCAGAGCCTGCCGCTCAATGGGGAAGTCGATCTTCTTGGCGGCGTTGGCGGCGATGGTGCCCACCTCCTCTGGCAGGAGGGGTCGAAAAAAGATCTCCAGGCAACGGGAGCGGATCGCCGGAGGGATGTCGTTGGCGGACCGGGTGGTAGCGCCCACCAGCCGGAAGTCGGCGGGCAGACCGTTCTCGAAGATATCGCGGATGTGGGCCGGAATGTTGGGGTCATCCGGGCTGTAGTAGGCGCTCTCCAGGAAGACCTTGCGGTCCTCCAGCACCTTCAGCAGCTTGTTCATCTGAATCGGGTGAAGCTCGCCAATCTCGTCGATGAACAAGATGCCACCGTGGGCCTTGGTGACGGCTCCCGGCTTGGGTTGGGGGATGCCAGCAATGCCCATGGGACCGGCGCCCTGGTAGATGGGGTCGTGCACCGAGCCGATCAGCGGGTCGGCGATGCCGCGCTCGTCAAACCGGGCCGTAGTGGCGTCTAGCTCAATGAACCTGGCCGACTCCTTGAAGGGGGAGTGGGGGTTCTGTTTGGCTTCCTCCAGGACCAGGCGGGCAGCGGCGGTCTTCCCCACGCCTGGCGGGCCATAGACCAGCACGTGCTGGGGGTTAGGCCCACAAAGGGCAGCCCTCAGGGCTTTCAGCCCATCCGACTGCCCGATGATCTCGTCGAAGGTCTGCGGCCTGGTGCGCTCCGAGAGTGGTTCGGAGAGGGACACCTCGCGCAACCGCTGGAGCTTGTCCAGCTCCTTCCTGCTCTCCTTTTCAACGGCCACCTTGCTTCCCTGCTGGCTCTTGAGCAGGTTCCAGAAGTAGAGACCTATCACCACAGCGAAGAAAAACTGGATGAAGGTCAGGATGCTTCCAATGCCCATAGCAAGCCCTCCCTCGCAAACTGACAAGGGTAGTATCTCGCGGGGCAAAGTCAGCTAGTCGTCGGGAGCGCCGGCCGATTCGTCGCTCACCGCCGGATTCCTGGTCGCTGGCGCCTCCCCGAATGAGGTGCCGCTGCAAACTGGGCAATCGCCACCACAGGGCTCGGGGTGAATCAATACGGAAGCGCCGGGAAAGCGCGACTGGATTTCGTCCTCCATGCGGTCGCATAGGTTGTGGACGTACCCCAGCGACTGGCTGCGGTGCGCCACCAAATGCAGGTCAATGTGGCGCTCCGAACCGGCCTTGCGCGTCCGCAGGTCATGCCATTCCACGTACTCCGCGGCGTGCCGGTTCAGGATCCGTGCAATCTCAGCCTCTTCCACGTCGGGGAGCTTGACGTCGGACAGGGGCAGTATGGCCTGCACCAGCAGATCGTAGGCGGCTTTCATGATCAGCAGGGCAACGGCGATGGCCACCACCGGGTCCAGCCAGGAAAGACCAGTGAAGTGGATGAGGATCAGGCCGCCGAACACCCCCAGGGACGTGTACACATCCGTGGACAAGTGCATTGCGTCGGCTTCCAAGGCCATGGAGTCAGTCTTTTTGGCGACGCTGAAAAGGTGGCGGGACACTGCCAGGTTGAGGACGGCCGAGCCGCCCATGACCACCAGGCCCAGGGTGACCGCCTCCATCTCCCCGCCGTACCGCAAACGATGATAGCCTTCAAAGATGATCCAGGCGGAGGCGACGAAGATCAACAGGGCCTCCGCGGCACCGGAGAGGTTCTCGATCTTACCGTGGCCGTACCGGTGCGTGCGGTCGGCCGGCTTGGCCGCCTGCTGCACCGACCAGAAGGCGATGCCGGCGGCCACCAGGTCCAGCCCGGAGTGGATGGCTTCAGAGATGATGCTCACCGAGTGAATGGAGAGCCCCACAGCCAGTTTGGCCACTACCAGCAGAGAGTTGGAAAGGACGGAGAAACGTGCCGCGCTCACACGTGGGTCCAAGGCAAGACCTCCCGCCGCGGAGGGGTCTATTAGCTCCGCTTGTAGGGCTGCCGACTTCCGCGGTACGACCTAAAGGATACGACAGGAGAGTCCGGGTTGCAACGGCAACAGCGCCGCTGAGCACCTACCTCGATCGGGCGCAGTCCGGCAGGGATCAGCCGCCGCTCCACCGAGCCAAGGCCCAGGTCGGCGATAATGGCCAGCAGGGCGGCTGGAATGGCACCCGCCAGCACCTGGGCGTCATTGGCCCGGGAGAGGCCACGCAGGATGATGGCGCCCAAGCCGCCGCCCCCTACCAACGCAGCCACTGTGGCGGTACCGATGGCGATGACTGTTGCCACCCTAATACCTACCACGATGACTGGAAGGGCCAGGGGCAATTCTACCATGTAGAGAATCTGCAGGTCGGTCAGACCCATTCCGCAGCCGACCTCCACCAGAGCCGGGTCGACACCCTTCACCCCAGTGTAGGTGTTGCGGATGATAGGCAGCAGTGAGTACAGGAACAGCACGATCACGGCTGTCGTCCAGCCGATGCCGGTGACCGGGATCAGAAATCCGAAGAAGGCCAGAGACGGCACTGTCTGAACGATGTTCGCCACCGTAAGCACGGGCGTCTCAAGGGATTTGTTGCGCGTGACCAGGATACCCAGAGGCACCCCAATCATCAGGGCCAAACCCACTGCCCAGGCGACCAGGGTCAGGTGCTCACCCGTTCGCTGCAGGATAGTGTCCCAGTTGTGAATCATGAATTCGAGTGTTCGACTCACCAGTTCTCACCCCTAGCAGGCCGGGGGGCGACGGTCAGAAGACTACATCGGGCGAGCATCACTTCAAGAGGCCCGCCTTCTGTAGGAATTCACGCGCCGCATCCTCGTCGCTCTTGCCGCCCTCGTCAACCTCATAATTCAGGCGGGTCATGGTCTTGGTGTCGATCTTGCCCACCAGCTTCTGAATCGTCGCGTCCAGCTTCGGGTATTTCTCCAGGGTGTCCATGCGTACCACCGGCGACGCCTGGTAGGGCGGGAAGAAGTGCTTGTCGTCCACCAGGGTCTTCAGGTGGAAAGACTCGATGCGGCCATCCGTAGAGTAAGTCAGCACCACGTCCATCTTCTTGTCCGCTAGGGCCTTGTAGACCAGACCGATATCCATGGGAACCGTCTTCTTGAACGCAAAGTACTCCTTTGTGAAGGCTTTGTAGCCGTCGGCCGGACGCTCCAGCCAGTCGGTGTCTACGCCCAGGGTCAACTTATCGGCAACCTTGGCCAGGTCGGAGACCTTCTCGTACCCAAGCTCCTGGGCCATATCCCCACGAACGGCGAAGGCATAGGTGTTCTCGAAGCCGTAGCCGTCGTACCATTTCTGCTTGAACTTATCGGCGAAGCCCTTCTGCACCATGGCCAAGGCCTGAGCCGGGTCACGGATGGTGTCCTTGACGCCCAGGGCGCCGGTCAGGTCCGTGCCGACGTAACGGCTGGCGGAAATCTGAATCTCGTTGTTCATCATCGCCTGATGCACCACGGTGGTGGCGCCGAGCCCCTCGACGACCTCCGCCTTGACGCCCAGGTCCTGCTCAATCAACAGCTTCAACATATGGCCCAACACGATCGGCTCGGTATAGTTCTGAGCCCCAATCTTGATAACGCCCTTTTCGCCGCCGGAAGCGCCGGCGGTCTTGCCTCCGGTGCAGCCGGCCGCCAAGGCCGCCACCAGCACCAGAGAAACTACGATAGCCAACACACTGCGCGTTCTTCTCAACAGTGCAACCCCCCCATAAACTTTTTACCGCGATCGGTTCCCCATCTCAGGCCACGCGGCTGCCGGCGTGCGGCGTCAGCCGGCGCTCCACCGTCCCCAGCGCCCAATCAGCCAGGAGGGCCAGTACGGTGGCCGGAATGGCCCCGGCCATGATCATTTCCGGCCGCACCAGGGTGAGCCCGGAGACGATAAGCTGGCCGAGCCCGCAGGCGCCGATGAAGGTAGCCAGGGTGGCCCAACCGATGACCAGCACCATCGAGACTCGAACTCCGGCCATAATGACCGGCAGAGCAGCGGGCAACTCCACCAGAAACAGGAGTTGCATCCCCGTCATGCCCATGCCCCGTCCGGCCTCCTTGATCGCCGAATCCACCTCCGTGATGCCGGTGTAGGTATTGCGAATGATAGGCAGCAGCGAGTACAGGAAAAGCGCCACGATGGCGGGCAGAGACCCAACCCCGAAGAAGGGAATCATGAAGCCTAGCAAGGCCAGGCTGGGAACGGTCTGAATCAAGTTGGCCGCTCCGATGACGGGGCCGGAGAGAGACCGGTAACGGGTCAGCAAGATGCCCAGGGGTACTGCGATCGAAATGCCGATGATCTCGGCCGTCAGCGAAATGCGCAGGTGCTGGGTAGTGGCGTCTAGAATCATGGGCCATCGCTCCATCACAAACTCGACGAACGCCAGGTGAAACGTCTCCTCTCCCAGACCCTTAATCCGTTGGTAAGCAACCGGACCCCTACGCCACTACATGGCTCCAGGAGACCTGGGACAGTGCGTCCACCAGGCTGGTCCGAGTGAGCAGTCCCACCAGTCGCCCTTCAGCGTCGAGGACAGGCAAGTGTTCCAGCCGGTCCACGAACATTTGCTCAAAGGCCTCCTTGCAGTAAGAACCGGCGGCGACAGTGGGCGTGTCGCGACGCATCACTTCGTCCACCCGCCGCACTTCAGGCCGGTCAGGCCTGAGCTCGGACGGAGTCACAATGCCTAGAAGCCTGTGCTGCGCATCGACGATCAGCAGAGAGTCAACGCGCTTCTTTTTCATTTGCGCCAGGGCTTCGGCCGGTCCAGCATGGGGCGCGATGGTAACCGGGGTCTTGATCATTACCTCGTCGACCAGCATGTCGTCGGCGGCCCGCCCCATGCGGTCTCGGCCGACAAAATTGGCGACGAACTCGTCCGCGGGGTGCCGCAGCAGATCCTCCGGCGTAGCCACCTGGCGGATCTGCCCCTCCTTCATCACCACGATGCGGTCAGCCATCTTCAGGGCCTCATCCATGTCGTGGGTGACGAAGACGATGGTTTTCTTCAAGCGCTCCTGAAGCCGCTTGAGTTCGTCTTGAAGAGTCTCCCGCGTGATGGGGTCCAGGGCACCAAAAGGCTCATCCATCAGGATGATCGACGGCTCCGCCGCCAGCGCCCGCAGAACGCCTACGCGCTGTTGCTGACCGCCCGACAGTTCACGGGGGAAGCGCCCCGCGTACTGCGCCGGGGGCAGGTCGACCATCTGCAGCAGTTCCTCCACCCGGTCCTTCTGCCGGTCCGCCTTCCAGCCGAGCAGCCTTGGCACCAGGCTGATGTTCTGAGCAATGGTCATGTGTGGAAACAGACCAATCTGTTGAATGACATAGCCGATGCGCCGCCGCAGCTCTACGGGGTTGTGCTCTCGCACGTCCTGACCGTCCACCAGGATGCGCCCTTCGGCAGGCTCAATGAGGCGGTTCACCAGCTTCATGGTGGTGGTCTTGCCACAGCCGCTGGGGCCAATCAGGCATACCAACTCACCTTGCTGAATTTCCAGGTCGATGTCGGCTAGCACTCGATGCTCCCCATAGGACTTGCCGACGCCTTCAAATCGAATCAACCGCGTCCCTCCCTTCCGTAGCCACTCCAGGAAAGTGGCACGGGTTACGACAACCCTATTATAGTATGGAAGTTGTTGGTTGTGCAACCCGAGACTGACGCCACTCTCGGGCAAGAAGACCCATGACCACAGTGTCAGCAAACTCACCGCGCCGATACCAGTCCTCACGCAGCCTTCCTTCCACTTTGAACCCTAGACGCTCGTAGGAGGCGATGGCTTTGGTGTGCACCGCGTCCACCTGCAGCCAAACCTTGTTCAGCCGCAGGTTGTCGAAGGCCATTGCCAGCACCTGGCGCACAGCTTCCGAGCCGTAGCCATGCCCCCAGGCTTCCCGCTCTCCCAAGACGATGCTCAGTTCGGCCTTGCCGTTCTGCCGGTCCAGACCGCCCAGTGAGACGAAGCCGATCGGACGTCCATCCGGCAAATCGACAATCATCTCCATCTTGTCCGGACGCCCGTGCACGGTCTGCTCCAGATCCTTGCGAACCTGATCCCGGGACTTGGCCCACTGCTGGCCCTCCCAGCGAAAAGCGTTAACAGCCGGATCGTTGACCCAGCGCCAGTAGGCCTCCAAGTCACCCATATCCGGTGCTCTCATGTTGGCGCCGACACTCTTTGGCGCTCGCCGTCGAAGGTTCA
>DAHVXO010000049.1 GCA_027356675.1 Symbiobacteriaceae bacterium
CCGTTGCCGATCGCAGGTCTCTTTCACATTATTGCCAGTGTCTATTCAAAATTGGAAGGAAATGGCTTGTTAGTGTTGAACTAGATAAGTCGTGTCAGATCTTTGATTCACGAGGTGACGTCATGCGCAGAATCTGGATCCTGGGGTTAGTCTTCCTGCTCCTGTCGTCAGTGCTTCCGACAGCGGTGACAGCAAGCTCGGAACACCGATACAGGCTGACGGTGGTGTTCCGGGGGAACGCTCTTCCGGCCGGAGCCAGAGGCGAACTGGAGAAGACCGGTGCCAAAGTCATCGGCGGTGTCCCGGAAGTCGGCGTCATCGAGGCCGAAGGATCCTCGAACCTGATTCCGCTCCTTCAGAAGGTCACGGGAGTACAATACGTGGCCCCCTCCCTCACCTGGCAGCTGCAGATCCGCAAGTCGATGGTTCACCCGAATAGCGCTCCTTCAGCCACGGCTGGTCCTGGTGACCTGTACTCCGCCTTTCAGTGGGACATCAAGCAGGTTACGGAGAACGGGGCGAGTTGGCGGATCAACAGCGGCAGCCACCGGACGGCGGTTGGCATCATCGATACCGGCGTGAACACGCTCCACCGGGACCTGGCAGCGAACTTGCTCGGTGGGCGGAATTTCGTGCCGGCCGGCACCAACGGCGATCCCTCGGAGACGGGCGATCCGAATGATTACGTCGACCGCTTCGGTCATGGAAGCCATGTGGCAGGCAGCATTGCGGGCAACGGGCGGATCTACGGCGTCGGGCCCAACCTGGGATTCCGCTCATACCGGGTCTTCGGAGCTGATGGCGGCGCTGACACCTCGTGGATTACCGCCGCCATGATTGCCGCCGCGAACGACGGGGTGGACGTCATCTCCATGAGCCTGGGCGGGTACGATGTCCTCGGCAAGGTCACCTGGACCGACCCGACCACCGGCCAGACCTACGACCTGGGCGATGATCACGCGGATCTGGTGGCCTGGAAGCGGGCTTTTCATTACGTCTCAGAACACGACATCGTGGTGGTTGCAGCAGCAGGCAACGATGGGATCGACGCCGGCAACCCGCGGGCAGTCATCGATTTCCTCAACGGCATCTATGGTCCCCAGGGGTACCATTTCCAGGGACAGGGCTTTGAGGTACCGGCCGGAATTCGCGGGGCTGTGGCAGTTTCGGCCACCGGTCCTGACTCAAACCTGACCAGCTACTCGAATTACGGCAAAGGGTTCATCACGGTGGCGGCGCCGGGCGGCGATTTCAAGCGTTACCCGGTGGGCGATTGGTACACCGACATGTGCTTGAGCGCCTACATGGATCCGGGGGATGGCCTCAGCCATTACATTTGGATGGCCGGCACCTCCATGGCAGCGCCGAAGGCCGCGGCGACCGCTGCCCTGTTCATCGACCAGCAGAAGAAAGGCGGGGAGCGCCCGGACCCCGAAGAGACGATACGCCAGTTGCGGCGGGGCGCGATCGACCTGGGCCGTCCCGGCTACGACCCGTACTTCGGCTACGGCCTCGTCAACGCATACAGGACGCTGAAGTCGGCTGGCAAGGAAGACTGATCGGCCCAGGTCAGTCGCCGAGTTGTTCAACCGGGGCGCCCGCCCTGTCGCGCGACTCGACCCGAAGGGAGGAACGCCGGATGAGAAGTGAACCGGAGATGATAACAAGCCTTCGGAACTGGGCCGAAGACTATGATGAGGTCCGTGCCGTACTGCTGACCAGTTCCCGAGTGAATCCCACGGCCCGGACAGACCTGTTCTCGGATTACGATGTGGTATTGGTGCTGTCAGACGTAGCCCGCCTGGCGGAGACTGCGGAGTGGCTCGCGGCGTTCGGTCGGGTGATCTCGCACTTTCGGGATGAGTTCACCCAGTTCGACGAGCGCACCTACACCAGGCTCGCCCTCTATGAAGACGGCGTGAAGATTGACTTCAGCCTCTGGCCTTTAGCGATGTTTCTCCGCTTGAAGCAAAGCCCGGCGCTGCCCGACTACCTGGACATAGGTTATAGGGTCTTGCTCGATAAGGACGGCCTGACCGCCGGTCTACCCGTCGCCACGCACCGGGCCCACATTCCACAGCCGCCCTCCGAAGCGGCATACCAGGCCCTGGTGCAGGAGTTCTGGTGGGAGACAACGTATGTCGCCCGCAATCTCTGGCGGGACGATCTCTACTTTGCCAAGTACAACCTGGATTATATCATCCGCTTTGACTTGCTACAGAAGCTCCTCGAGTGGTACGTGGAGATTCGGTACGGCTGGTCGCTCAGGCCGGGCGTCCGGGGGAAGGGGCTGAAACGGCTCCTCGATGCCGAGACATGGGCGGAGCTGGAGCGCACATACGCCGGGGCGGGAATTGAGGAGAACTGGGCGGCCCTCTTTGCCACGATCCGGTTGTTCCGGCGCATCGCCATGTCGGTGGCGGAGAGCCTGGGGTTTCAGTACCCGGATCATACCGATGCGGATGTCACGGCCTACCTGGAAAAAATCAGGCGCCTTCCCCTGGAGGCCACGGACTTCGTTTGACAATGCCGGTTATCGACATTGCGCTTCTACCCACCAGAGGAAATCACCCTGAGGTCTTTCGGTAGAAATACATGACCGTAAAAGGCGATTCGCCGGGGCCGACTGCGGTGGAAAGCACCGACATACGCGCAAAAACCTGCCACAGGCTGGGTACCCCAGCGTGTCGCTTGACATCCGTCCATCACAGGTTTCGGCCCGTACCTGTCGGTACGACTGCCTATCGGTCGTGAACGTCCAGTCGGACGAAACTACCGGTGTCTGGTTACCACCCATCGCGGTGTCACTGAGGCCTCGCCGGAGCAATCGAGGGCGTACCCCCACGCACTATGACTACGAAGGCCAAGAGCCACCGTCGGTGCTGCAAGTGGCTTAAAACCTCCCTCCCGACGCATGAAAGACCATATCCTGGGATCAGGGAAGCCAAGGGCCGTTACAGTCCCGTTTCGCTGCGCGCCGTATTCACCCTGCCCTTCATCTGGGCGGTCAAACAACCCTTCTCGATTCCAGACGAACTCTGGGACCAGATTCGTCCGTTG
>DAHVXO010000079.1 GCA_027356675.1 Symbiobacteriaceae bacterium
GTGAAGGCTGTTCTGACCAGCCGCATCAAGCGGCAGCAGATTCAGCTTGCCTGGGCCGAGGGCCGGCTGCCCGTGATCAAAGCCCTGCCAAAGGACTGGCTGACCGGCGCCATTAGCCTCGCCAAGTATGATGTGGACTTCTTCACCAAGACGAGTGCGAATGACGTGGACAACCAGAAGTGGATCACCCTCCGGTTGGAGAACGCCCAGACTCGTCTGGTAGCCCTCGAGGCGCAGGTTAAGCAGTAACGTCTCGATTCCCTTCCTAGCACAACACCGAACGCACGATCGCTTTGTCGAAAGCGGCCGTACGTCCGGTGTTTTGCTATGTGACGACCGCGAACCATTATGTTCGGCAGATTAATTATCGGTCATTCGATTTTTATGTCTTTGCAGGAATTTCCGTAAGCGTGACAAAACTGAGTACATACACTTGTTGGATAGGCTGAATCGGGCGAGTTCGGCGTAACCATAACCAAAAAGGTCGCAATGCTAGCACCCCAGGAGGTGAATTGGGACCACAGGGTTTGGATTGGGGGATTGCCGGTCCTAGCGATTGCAATGCCGAAAGGAGGTTGCGGATTCGTGAATTCACCAGCCTTGTTCGTGTTGCTTGCGTTGGTCGCCTATGGGATT
The DNA here is from genome assembly GCA_027356675.1 of Symbiobacteriaceae bacterium. The sequence continues at coordinate 637 of DAHVXO010000079.1, forward strand.
GCGTACTTCGGGTATGGCAAGTGGTTTGATCGCACGGTTTGGAAGCCCGAAGCGAAGCGGACGACTCCGGCGCACATGTACACCGATGGCGTGGAATACTTCCCAGTCACGAAGTACGTCCTCTGGGGATACCAGTTTAAGAGCGTAGCTGCGCTCGGCCCCATCCTTGGTCCTTTCATCGCCATTAATTACGGCTGGGCCCCGGCGCTCGCGTGGATCATCCTCGGTAACTTCTTCATCGGCTGGCTCCAGGACTATGGCTCCATCATGTTGTCCATTCGAAATGGCGGACGTTCATTTGGACCGATCACCTATGAGTTCACCGGCAACTCCGGCCGGAACACTCTCCTCGGCTTCATCCTCTTCTATCTCCTGATTATCTCAGCGACCTTTATCTACTTTATCGCCCTCTTCTGGCACATCTTCCCGGCCACCTTTGCAGCTACCGTGGGAATCATCCTGGTGGGCGTAGGCGCTGGTCAGTTGCTCTACAAGATGCGGGCGAACGTGGTCACCACCACGCTGTTGTCGATCGCGGCGATTGCACTGGTGATTTGGGCGGCAGCAGCGATTCCGGCGCTGCAGACCCCCGTGGGTGTCTGGCCGCCCAACCCCGCCAAGAACATCAATGCGGGCGGCATCGCTGGCAACTACTCGATCCTGATCTGGAGCCTGGTGGCCTGCGTGGTGCTTTACCTGGCCTCCGTGCTGCCGCTGCCGACCTTCATCCAGCCCATTAACTATGTCTCCTTCTTCCCGGCGTTCCTGGCGATCATTCTGATTCTCGTAGGTGCGCTGGTCTCCGGGTTCACGGGCATTAAGCTGGAGCAACCAGCCTATATCAGCTTCAATCCGGGCGGAAACGCACCGATGTGGCCACTGATGTTTGTCGCCATTGCCTGCGGCTCGATCTCGGGATGGCACTCCCTGGTCTCCAGTTCCAGTACTTCCAAGCAGCTTGACGTCGAGACCGACGCCCACCCAGTCGGCGCCGGCGCCATGCTCTCGGAGGGTTTGCTGGCCCTCGCGTCTTTGGCCGCGTACATGATCATTCCGAAGGCTCAGCTAAGCAGCAACATTGGGGGCTGGGTGGCCGGGGCCGTGAAGTTTACCGCTCCGTTCTTGGGTGGCCAGGCCTCTGAAGCCTTCCTCAAATCCTATTTCGGCGTCGTGCTGATCATTTACGCTCTGACCGTGCAGGCACTAGTGACGCGGTTTTGGCGCCTGGTCTCCACCGAGGTCTTCCAGGGTCCGTTCAGCAATCTCGGTCAGAAGCATGTCGCGACCGCCGTCGGGTTGCTGATACCGCTACTCTTCACAACCACGGGCTCCTGGAACAACTTGTGGTTGTATTTCGGTGGCGCTAATCAGCTTCTGGCGGGTCTGGCCTTGATGCTGATCACGATTCACCTGGCTCGCACCAAGGCACCAAGTCTGTACACGTTGGTTCCAGCGACCTTTATGATCATCACAACGCTTTCCGCCCTTGCCTGGCAGGTAGTGAGGGTGTACTGGCCGGCCTTCATCAACAAGAAGACACTGGTGCAGTTCCCCTTCAATCAGTATCCGGCCTTTGCCCGCACGATGGACGGAGTCTTCGTGGTGATTGGTGTCGCCCTCTTAGTCCTCGGGGCAATGATGGCCTGGCAGACGTACGTGTCGTGCGCTACCGCAACCAAGACCGGAGCAGCGCCAAAGCTGGCTGCGGGCGACGACTAAGAACGTGGACACGGAGCAGGGACCGACACACTGTCGGTCCCTGCTATCCCTACGGTCCACCGAGCGGCACCGGGCAGGAGTCAAGCACCGTGTCCACTTCATCGAGCAGAATAACCCCTGAGCGAAACGCGGAGGTGAACCAGCTTGAGTGGAAAGAGCGACGAACCCAAGAAGAAGGGCGGGTTCATGGGTGCCGTCAAGGGCGTCTTGTACGGCATGGCCAGCCATGGCAACGTGACGGCGGCCCTCCGTACTCGGATGCACCTGGAGCACCTGTTCATGTTCATCACCCTTGGCGACATGCTCGGTATTCCTGTCCTGCCGCCATACTACTCCCTGCGCATCCTGCCCTACGCCGTGCCCAACATCGAGTCCTGGAAGCAGCGTGTCTTCCGGGAACGGGACTTTACGGACGCGATCTACTAGGGTTCCATTTAACGCTCGCCGTAGGAGGTCCTCATCATGCCAAAGGGACTTGGAGCCTACTTTGAACTGCACCCTGAGGTGGAGATCGTCATCTTCGCCGGCAAGGGTGGACTGGGCAAAACCACCAGCTCGTCCGGGTTGGCCTACTATATGTCGCAGGTCAAGAAGCGGCGGACCCTGCTCTTCTCCACCGACCCACAGGCCTCGTTGTCCGACATCTTCGAGCGGAATATCTACGGCCAGGGCGAGGTTGAGCTGTTGCCCAACCTCTTCGTAGTCGAAATCGACGCCGATCGCCGGGTCTCGGAGTACCAGAAGCAGGTCAAGCAGAAAATCATGGATATGTATGGCCTCGACGCCGTACCCAAGGAGATTGAAGAGTACATCGACTCCACCTCCGCCGAGCCGGCCATGTACGAGAGCGCCACGTATGACGCCATGGCCGAACTGGTAGCGAAAAAGGAGTACGACCTTTATATCTTTGATATGCCGCCCTTCGGCCACGGCGTCCGGATGGTCGCCATGGCGGATATCCTCTCGAAATGGGTGGAGAAGATCACCGACGCCCGCTCGAAGGTGGCGGAGTACGATGCGGTGGCCGCGACCCTCAAGGGGGAGAAGGGCCACGAAGACATGGTCATGATGGAGCTGCTCGACATCCGCAACAAGATCAAGGCGTTTACGGACCTGATCACCGCCCGCAAACGCACATCCTTCTTCATGGTCCTCATCCCCGAGAAGATGGCGATTCTCGACACCGACCGGGCGCTGCAGATGTTCGCCAACCTGGGCATCGATCTCTCCGGCCTCGTGCTCAACCAGGTCTACCCGGCAGAACTCCTGACCAAGGAGGGTACCTCCGAGTACCTGCACAACCGGGTCACCATGCAGCAGGAGCATATGAAGACGATTGGCGACAAGTTCGGCGACAAGGTCAAGGGCATCGTGCCCATGTTCACTCGAGAGCCCAAGGGCTTCGAGATGATCAAGGTCGCCTCCGAGGCGCTGGTTGACTGCAAGGTCGATCTGCCGTCCACCAAGGGAGGTGTCCTCTAATGGCTGAAACCCTGCAGCAGTTCCTGGACGCTAAACCGAACCTGCGCTTCGTCTTCACCGGCGGCAAGGGCGGGGTGGGCAAGACCATCTCTGCAGCGGTGTTGGGCCTCCGGTTCGCCCAGGAAGGCAAGAAAACGCTGGTCGCATCGCTCAACCCAGTACATTCCCTGACATCGGTCTTCGACCAGAACCTCTCGGGCGGCAAATTCGTCCCCGTGGAAGGGGTGCCCAACCTCTTCGCCGTCGAAGTGGACGCCTCCGACGTGGTTGCCCGTTACCGCGACAACATCGGCGTGCGCGTCAAGGAGTTCCTGAAGTACGCCGACATTCCCGTCGATTCAAAGCCCTTCGTCGATATCGCCGTCACCAATCCCGCCTTTGAGGAATCGGCCATGTTCGACAAGATGATCGACATCATGCTGAATGAAGGGAAGGATTTCGACCGGATTATCTTCGACACGGCGGCCGTGGCCAACGCCATCCGGCTCATTGGCCTGTCGAAGATCTATGGCCTTTGGTTGGGCCGCATGATCGACAGCCGCAAGGAGGCCCTCTCCCTGCGAGTCCAGCTCTCCTTTCGCAAGGAGAAGGTGGAGGCCGAGGTCAAGAAGGACCCGATGCTGGGCGACCTCATCGACATGAACGACCGCTTCAATCGGGTCAAGCACCTGCTGGTGGACCCGGAGATCACGGCCTTCTTCTTCGTGACCCTGCCGCTGACGCTGCCAATTTCGGTGGTGACCCGTTTTATCCAGCAGGTCAAGGCCTACGACATTCCCGTGGGTGGCGTGCTGGTCAACTCCTGCATCCGCACAGCGGAGGCCGAAAAGGCGCGCGGCGACGAGTATCTGCAGAACAAGTTCAAAGAGCAGCTGACATACATGAAGACCATCGCAGATACCCTGGGCGGTCTGGTCCGGTCGTACGTGCCGCTCTATAACGATGAGGTGCATGGACTCAATGCCCTTCGGCAGGTGGCGACGGATATGTTCGCCCCTGCGGACCCGACGCAGTACACCGCCTGAGGGGGTTCGACTATCCGAGACCAGTCGAAGCCCCTGCTGACGAAAACGGCCGCAGGCCCTCTGAACCGGCCGAGGCCGTGCTAAACCTAAGGAGGCAGGGGGCCGTTGCGAGAACAGTTGCTGGCTGCCAACAACCTGCTGATCGGGACGACGAACATCCTGCTGGTCGGCGTGCCGGATACCTGGCGGGTCGCCAGGGGGCATTCCGGACCCGAAGTCGAGCGGTGGAGCGAGTACCGGACCCGGCGTTGGATGACTTTGGGTCAGGGTCCGTACCGGTTGGTGGATCCCCATCCCGAACAGCCGGCGTTGGTGCGGGCCGAGGTGGAACTCTTCATCACGGCGCGGCCAGGAGAGGATGCCACTGTCGCAAAGCACCGCCTGACCACCACCGGCGAGAGCGGCGTCATGGACCTGGCCGGCCATGAGGCGCACTACACCTACGGCACGGTCAAACGGGGATTTCTGCGCAGCAGCGAGGTGCCGGCGCTGCACCTGGCATGGACTTGCGCCGAGACTTCCCGGCACCTGACGGTAGAGTACAGCGCTTCCTTCCAGAACGGGAACGTCATGGCGACGACCGACGACCTGTCCCAATTGCTCCAGGCCCTGACCCAGGCGATCCGGTGCCACTGAACGACGTTCAGCCCTCCTGTTACCCAGGAGGGCTGCGCCTGTAGCAGGAACTGACCGTGGTAGTGGACGGGAGGGCCATCCCGGTGGACGAAGGTTATGAGCCGGTGCGCCAGGCGGTGACAGAGGCGCTATCGCGGTGAATGTGGATGGCTGTGCGGATGGCCGGACGCCGTCGCCTTTAGCGCGCACGGCGCAGGCTTCTGGCCGGCGTCGCTGGCACTGGTGCCCTCCGTGGAGTTGTCTACGCCTCACTTGGCCAGCCGCTGCGCCAGGTCCAGACACTGCGCAATGGCGCCCTCGCCGCCGGTGGGAACCTGCAGGTTCATCTGCAGGTGGGGCTGGTCCACCTTGAGTTCGACCCCTGTGAGACCCTTGATGCCGTAGGCGGTGGCCTCAGGCTTGCCAGGTGCCTTGGGTGGGCGGTTGAAGTCCGCATGGATCACCAACTGGTCC
>DAHVXO010000086.1 GCA_027356675.1 Symbiobacteriaceae bacterium
CTCAGCGACTCTCACTGGCGCCGACCCTGCGCCGGCCGTGGCCGCGACTGACCTGATCGTCACGGTGCCGGTTAGCGGCCCCAAGCCGGAACGGCAAACGGTGTGGGACATCGGACTCAAAGCGCCGCTGGCGGGTGGGGCCAAGCTTGGTCATCTCGAAGTGGCCCTGGACGGCAAGGTGCTGGGCGGGGTGGACCTGGTGGCGGCCACGAGCATTCGGCCCCTGAGGGGCGCCGCCGTGGAGGCCGCTCTAGGGTCCCTGCGGTCACGGTCTCGCAAGGCCCAGAGCACTTGGTTCCTGCTGGCGGCCGGGCTGCTGGGCACTGCCGCCGTGGTGTTCGGTCGCAAGCAGCACAAGCGCAGCGCCTTCGCTTCCGGACGGGCCCACGGGCGGGAGCGTCTCTATGAGATCCGGAACCGGCGCAGGCTATAAAGGAGGGGACCCGGTGGAGCCCACGCAGCAGGAACCGACCATCTACATGCCTACGGAGGCAGCCTCGGCCACCGCACCAGACGGCAAGAAGCTCGTCTTCTTCACGGTCCCGCAACTGGACTTGCTCATCAAGCGGATGCTGGCGGACCGCCCTACTGAGTATACATACCGCTGGGCATACCACCCCGGGCACAAGGTCCATGTGCTCCTCTTCGGTTGGCCCGGCGGGGAGTCGGCGGGAATCGCCATCCCTGAAGGCACGGGCGACGCGATCCTGAACTACATGCTCGGCACCACGGAGGTCTATATCACGACGGAAGCGGTACAGACCGTCCTGGCCGGGGACGTGGAACCGGCCACGGTCCAGGGAATTATCTATGGCAACACGGTCTACCTGCCGGATGTAAAGTTCAAGCCGGAACCGTAGGAGGTGACCGGCATGGGTGCCGGCTGGGCCCGCAACGTGCTTGAGACCTGCCTGCGCCTGCGCACCGGCGAGGATGTGCTTGTCCTGGTAGACGAGCCGCTACATGCGGCCGGCGACTCCCTCTGCACTGCCGCCCATGAAATCGGGGCCTGGGATGCGACCCTGCGGGTGCTCGAAGTGCACCGCCGGCCGCTGGCGGTCGTCTCGGACAACCTGCTCAAACAGGTGGCGCGAGCCGACGTGATCGTCTCGCTCCTGGGTGAGCTGGACTTGAAGCAGGAGAGTGCCCCACTGCGCGCAGCGGCGGCGGCTTTCCGGGCTGCCGGCCGCGGCCGGTGGGCATTCGGCGCGTTCATCGACGCTGATGTCCTGGACCATGAGTTGGTCGCCGACTACCGGGAGGTGGCCCGGGTCGCCGAGGGCCTGGCCCGCAAGCTGCGAGGCGTCTCGCAAGTCCGTTTGATCAGCCCCGCCGGCACCGACCTCACGTTCAGCATCCGCAATCGCCCCGTTCACGTCGAGACGGGAATTCTCACTGTCCCGGGCGACTTCGGCAACCTGCCGGCCGGGGAGGTCTTCATCGCACCCGACGAAGCTAGCGCCCAAGGGACGCTCGTGGTGGACCTTAGCCTCGGCGACCTGACGTTAACCAAGCCAGTGACCCTTACGTTCCAGGGCGGCAGGGTCGTGGACATAGCCGGTGGTGCGGCTGCGCGCGAGCTAAAGCAGCGGCTGGGCTCCGACCCGTGGGCCCGGACCATTGGGGAGTTCGGCCTCGGTGCCAACCCGTGGGCCCGGATCTGCCGGCGCGTCACCATCGATGAGAAGGTGGTCGGGACCGCTCATATCGGGCTGGGCGCCAATCAACAGTTTGGTGGCGCCAACCCGTCATACTCGCACTACGACTGCGTGATCAGGGGTCCCGCCGTCACCTTGGATGGGCACCCAATGTAGCTGCACGGAGAGGCCACACCGGCCTCTCCGTGCTGCACTATACCGATGGATCCGGCATGCCCTGCATCTGGGCGCCCGGCCATCCCATCATGGACTGTGAGCCCATACCCATGCCGCTGACTTGGGTGCCTGGCAGGGACACCGCACCCTGCAGGCCCGGCCAGCTGAGCATCCCCTGAGCGCCCGGCCACCGTACGGCGCCTTGGAGCAACGGCGTATTTACTGAAATTGCCCAACCGGGAATCCGCCAGGCACCCTGTGGTCCCTGGGCGTTGACGGCCGCGGTGACCCCCGGCATGCCCGCGGTAGCGGGGGGCACATTCATGGCTCCCGGCTGCATCATAGCCTGGGTGCCGGCCATCCACCAGGGCATGGTGGGGGCGACCTGGGGCATGAGTTTCTGCGTCGGCATCGCCTTTTGCGGCATGACCTTTTGCGTAGGCATCGCCTTTTGCGGGATCGCCTGCCGCATGGGCCCGGCCTTGGCACCCTTCGCCATGTTGGGCAGGCTGGACGGAAAAGCTCCGGTCATGCCAGCCCAGGGGCCGCCCATGCCGGCCCAGGTCCCACTCATCCCCGTCCACGGCCCCGCTGCCGCGATCATGGCCGGGTTCCAGCCCATGGTGTAACCCGGATTCGTGCTCATCGACTCCATGCCAGCTGAACACCTTCCTTGTCTAAAGGTTACTGTCATGTTATGTGTAGGCCAAGTTCTGTGCGCGGGGTCCGGGCCGACTTTCGGCTACGACAATCCGTTCCCGTGGTCGGTGGTGGACGACTAAAGAAACAAATGTAGCATTTCAATTGAAATTGTGCTATGCTTTGAACTCAGTTAATCGGCAGAGCGAAGCAGGGGGATGGGAGAATGGCTCAGGTATTGCACTTGCCGCCGGCACCCGGACTACCCACGGTGAAGGTTCCGCAAGGAAAGGTGATCCCTATTCCGGCGACCCCACCGAAAACGCCAGCCAACGGAGACGAACTGATCTCGACCATAGCCATGTTCATTCTCATATAAATCGGCAACAATAAAGACCGACGCACGCAAGTGCGCCGGTCTTTCCGTGGGTGACTCTACTGAACCGGGTTGGACAGCGTACCGATGCCGGGGATCGTGATCGCCAGGCAGTCGCCGGATTTCATGGGTCCCACACCCTTGGGCGTGCCGGTGAGAATCACGTCGCCGGGCATCAGCGTCATAATGGCAGAGAGGAAGCTGATCAGCTTGGGCACGGGGTGGAGCATGAGTGCGGTCGAATCCGACTGGCGCGTCTCGCCGTTGCAGGTCAGGGTGACCATCACATCCAGCGGATTGACGCCGCCCGATACTACCACCGGGCCGCAGGGGCAGAAGGTATCGAACGATTTGCCCCGCCCGAACCCGAAGGGCGCATCGGACTTCTGATAATCCCGGTCAGAGACGTCATTGGCGATGGTGTAGCCAAAGACATACGCCAGTGCCTCAGCCTGGCTCACCTTCGACGCCTTCTTTCCGATGACCACTGCCAGTTCAGCTTCCCAGTGGGTACCGTGCTCCGGGTGGTAGATGGTAATCGGGTCGCCAGGGGCCGTGAGCGCAGAGGGGGCCTTCAGAAAGAACATCGGCTCGCCCGGGGCCGTGTTTCCGAGCTCAGCGGCATGGTCGGCGTAGTTCCGCCCGATGCAGATCAGCTTGGACGGCTCCACGGGTGGCAGCAGCTTGACGCTATCGGCGGGATAGGTCTGGCCGTTCTCCCGTCCACCGTTGTAAGGAGCTCCGTCCAGCTCCAATACCAGGCCTTCCTGTAGCCGACCCCAACGGGGGCCGGCGGGACTCTGAAACCGTACGAACTGCATACAGCGTCTCCTTTCGATGTAGCTGTCAGGACATGGACTGAGTCAGTTTATCGACCAGTGATTTGGGCGCGGTCATGAACTTGCCCGACGCTTCGGCCAGGAGCCGGCCGTCGGGTCCAGTAATGGCCGCGGCACAGGTGAACAGTGATCGCCGCTGTTCGATAATCCGTCCCGTGACCGTGAGCGGCGTTTCCACTGGAACCGGCGCCTTGTAGCGCACAGTCAGCTCGGCAGTCATGGTGACGGTGCCCGGCCCGCCGAAGATGGCGTACCACATGGCGTCATCCATCAGGCCGGCGACGACACCGCCTTGAAGGACCCCGTCAAACCCCTCAAACCTGTGGCCCGGGCAGACCTC
>DAHVXO010000096.1 GCA_027356675.1 Symbiobacteriaceae bacterium
ACGCCCATCGAAAAGTGCGTCGGCCAGGAGATTCGGGTCCGGACTGCCGGCGAGGACTACGTGGGCATGCTGGCCGGCGTTTACGCCACCAACGGCTTGCCCATCATGGTTCTCACACCGCTGCGGGGTGGCGGCATGGAACAGCACATTCCCCTCATGGGGGCGGTCGTGACGATCAACACTACCAGGATTTAGTGGAGTGCGATTTGCGATCACGGTGCACAATGTATCCAACCGTCTGGCGTGCGCCGCCGTCGGGCAGCACCGCAAGACACAGGAGGAGGAAAGTGCACCGTGACGTTTAGCATCTATGTCGGCAATTTGCCCTGGAGTACCACCGCAGACGACCTGCGTACCCTGTTTGAACCCTACGGGGCGGTTGAAAACTCCCGCATCGTGACCGATCGGGAGACCGGGCGCTCTCGTGGGTTCGGGTTTGTGGACATGGCTGATGGCGAGGGAGGGACGAAGGCGATCACCGAGCTGCACAACTACGATTACGGCGGTCGCCCGCTCACTGTCAACGAAGCGCAGTCCCGCCAGGGGGCTCCCGGCGGCGGCGGAATGCGCCACCTGGAACGCTGACCTGCCCCGCAGCCCCGGCTTTGACAGCCACGTCCTTTGCCGATGCCATCGAAAAAGCCTGCCACACTTCCTGATGAGTGGCACGACCGCCGGCTGTTTTGGCCGGCGGTTCATTGTCTGCCCACCCTATTGACTCAAGGCGTGAAAGTATGGTAGACTTCGTTTCGTTCAGTTGTTTACCACTTTAATACGATAAAGCAAAGCGTCGATACGGAGGCGTGGTTTGATATGAATGCTCCCAACTCCCGCATCCAGATTCCCGAGGGCGTCCGCGACCGGCTCCCGCGTGAAGCGGCCCGCATGCGCCGCCTCTCCGGCCGCCTGGAGGATGTCTTCCGCTCCTGGGGCTACCGGGAAGTGGTGACGCCGGGGTTTGAGTATCTCGAGACCGTCACCGCCGGCGCTGGCACGCAAGGGCGGCGCGAGGATCTCTACCAACTCTTCGACCGCAAGGGGCGCACGCTGGCCTTGCGGGCGGATATGACCACGCCCATCGCCCGGCTCGCCGCGACCAAGATGGCCGGGGAGCCGCTGCCGCTGCGCCTCTCCTACTTCGCACCGGTCTTCAGGCACCGCGGGCGCAAGGCCGGCAGCGCCAATGAGATCTGGCAGGCGGGTATTGAACTCATCGGCGCCTCGGGCGCCGCCGCTGACGCCGAAGTGGTGGCTCTGGCTTGCGCCGCCCTCAGCGCCACCGGTCTGGACGGCATCAAGATCGGGCTGGGACACGTCGGATTTGTGGAAGGAATCTTCGCAGAGGCAGGCGTGGCGCCCGATCTAGAAGCGGAACTAAAGGACGCGATGGTCAGCCGTGACCTCGTCACCTTCGAGAAGGGGGTCGCGCAGGCGGGGCTCTCGCCTGAGAAGACCGATCTCCTGCTCTCGCTGGCGACTTTCCAGGGGAACTACGAGCAGGCGGTGGAGCGGTACCACGGTGTGACCAACCCCGGTGTCGCCGCGGCGCTGGCTCACGTGGGCACCACGCTTCGGCTGCTCGAGGCCTTCGGGGTCACGGACCAGGTCTCCCTGGATCTGGGCCTTGTCCGTTCGCTGGGGTACTACACCGGCCTGGTCTTCGAGGGCTACGCACCCGGCGTGGGTTCGCCCGTCGTCGGCGGCGGGCGCTACGACAACACGCTGGTCGACTTTGGCAGCGCCGCTCCCGCCACCGGCTTCGCCCTGGAGATGGACCGCCTGCTGGCCGCCCTTGAGCGGCAGAATCGGCTGGAGGATGAACCCGGGCTCGACGTCATCGTCGAGTGCCCGGCGGGGCAGGAGGCGGCGGCGGCCGCCCGGGCCCGCCAATTGCGGGCCCAGGGCCTGACTGTAGAGGTCGACCTGCTGGGCCGCAGCGGCGACGAACTGCAGGCCTACGCCCGCTCCCGCGGCGCCGGGCGCATCGTCTCGCCGGACGGCGCCAGCAGCGCCGAGACCGCCTTCGTCCGCAACCGGCCCGCCACCTTTAATCCCATCCACTAGGAGTTATGAATATGGATTTCGTGACCATCGCCGTCCCGAAAGGGCGACCATACAGTGAGACCGTCCAGCTGCTCCGGCAGGCCGGGGCGGCCGGCCCCGAGTTGGAGGACCAGGAATCCCGAAGTCTCATGATCACCTGCCCGGAGCAGGGCACCCGGTTCATCATCGCGCGGGACTCGGACGTGCCGACATATGTGGAGTACGGGGCGGCCGACCTGGGCATCGTGGGGAAGAACGTGCTCATGGAGGGCGAGCCCAAGGTCTACGAGCTCCTGGACCTGGGCTACAGCGCGTGCCGGTTCATCCTGGCAGCGCCGGCGGGGGCGGACCCAGCCGAACTGCTGGATGGATCGGCGGCCCGCCGGGTCGCGACCAAGTATCCCCGCATGACCGAGGCGTACTTCCGCAGCAAGGGCATCCAGGTGGAGACGATCTACCTGCATGGCTCGATCGAGGTGGCGCCAAAGGTGGGCCTCGCCGACATGATCGTCGACATCACTGAGACCGGGCGGACGATCAAGGAGAACAATCTGGCCATCATCGATGACCTCTGGACCTCGTCCATGCGCCTGATCGCCAACCGGGCGTCCTACCGGCTCAAGTCCGACCGCATCGGGCCGCTGGTGCAGCGGCTGCGGGAGATCACCCAATAGCTTCGATGGAGGCTTCATCGTTATGTTGAAGATATGGCAACCCGCCGATTTCCTGGGCTTTCTGACCGAGCGCCGCACCACCTTCTACCCCGAGATCGAAGGGCGGGTGCGGGCGATTTTGACTGATGTGCGCAGCCGTGGGGACGAGGCGCTTTATGACCTGACCCTCCGCTTTGACAAGGCCGACCTGCGGGAGACCGGCCTGGAGGTCACGGAGGAAGAGTTCATGGAGGCCGAGGCAGCCGTGGACCCCGACTTCATGGTCGCCCTGAACCTCGCCATCGCCAACATTACCGAGTTTCACGAGCCGCAGGTGCCGCGGTCGTGGTTCCAGACCCGGCCGGACGGCTCGATCCTGGGCCAGCAGGTCACGGCCATCGACCGGGCCGGGGTCTACATCCCCGGCGGTTCGGCCCCGCTCTTCTCCTGCCTGCTCATGATCGTGATCCCCGCCAAGGTGGCGGGGGTGGCGGAGGTCGTGCTCTGCACGCCGCCGGGGGCGACCGGCAACGTCGACCCGCACATGCTGGTCGCTGCCCGGGCCTGCGGGGTCGACCGGGTCTTCAAGGTCGGTGGGGCGCAGGCCATCGGGGCGATGGCCTACGGCACGGCCACCATCCCCCGGGTGGACAAAATCTCCGGACCTGGCAACTACTACGTGACCATGGCCAAGAAGCTGGTGTTCGGTCCGGTGGGCATCGACATGCTGGCCGGGCCGACCGAGGTCCTCGCGGTGGATGACGGCACCGCCGACGTCGCCTGGCTGGCCGCCGACTTGCTCTCGCAGGCCGAGCACCCGGACGGGATGGTCATCCTCGTGACCACAGCCGGTCCTGAGCGCGCCAACGCGATCAGTGAAGAGATGGAGCGCCAGACCGCCCAACTCCCTCGCTCCCAGACCATCAGCAAGAGCGTGGCGGAACTGGGTGCCGCCCTGTGCGTGGCGGATCTGGCCGAGGCGGCGGATCTGGTCAACGCCATCGCCCCGGAGCACCTGGAGCTGGAGGTGGCGGACCCCTGGGGCCTGCTGCCGCAGGTCAAGCACGCCGGCTCCATCTTCATGGGCAAGTGGACGCCCGAGCCCGTGGGCGACTACATTGCCGGGCCGTCCAACGTGATTCCCACCGAGGGTACTGCCCGCTATGCCTCCCCGGTCAGCGTGGAGACGTTCATCAAGCGCTCTGCCGTAGTCGCCTATAGCGAAGCCGCCTTCCGGGCCCAGGCGCCCCTGGCGGTCAAGCTCGCCCTGACAGAAGGGCTTCAGGCCCATGCCGGCTCGCTCCTGATCCGACTGCCGAAGGGGGAACGCTAGCTATGCCGCGCAGCGCTGCGGTCATCCGCAAGACGCGGGAGACGGATATCCAGGTCGACTGGAACCTCGACGGGACCGGGGTCGCGCAGATCGCGACCGGGGTGCCCTTCTTTGACCACATGCTCGACCAGATCGCCAGGCACGGCCTCACCGACCTGCTGGTCAAGACCGTCGGCGACACCGAGATCGATGCCCACCACACGGTGGAGGACACCGGCATCGCCCTGGGACAGGCCCTGCGAGGCGCCCTCGGTGACGCCCGGGGCATTCGCCGCTACGGCAGCGCCTTCGTGCCGTTCGATGAGACCCTCGCCTTCGCCGCAGTCGACGTGAGCGGCCGGCCCTTCCTGGTCTTCGAGGCGGCCTTCCCCAAGGAGAAAGTCGGCGAGTTTGATACCGAGCTCGTGCTGGAATTCTTCCGGGCGTTGGCCTATAACGCCGGTATCACGCTCCACCTCAAGGTCCACTACGGCCAGAACACCCATCACATGATCGAGGGCCTCTTCAAGGCCTTTGCCCGGGCCCTGTACGACGCGACCACCCTGGACCCCCGTGTCACCGGGGTCCCCAGCACCAAGGGGTCCCTCACATGATTGCGATCGTCGACTACAACATGGGCAACCTGCCCAGTGTGCAAAAGGCCTTTAAGGCCGTGGGCTACGAGACCGAGGTCACTGCAGACCCCGCCGTGATTGCGGCGGCGGACGCCCTGGTCTTCCCCGGTGTCGGCGCCTTCGGGGCAGGGATGCAGAACCTGGCGGAGCGGGGGCTGGTGGAGCCGTTGCGGGCCTATGCTGCGTCCGGGCGGCCGCTGTTGGGGATCTGCGTGGGGCTCCAACTGCTCTTCGACGTGGGCGAGGAGTTCGGCGAAACCCCGGGCCTCGGCGTTCTGAAGGGCCGGATCACCCGGCTGCCATCCACCGTGAAACTCCCGCAGATCGGCTGGAACCTGGTTGAGCCGGTGCGGCCAGACCACTACATCTTCGAGGGGCTGACCGAGCCCTACTACGCCTACTTTGTTCATTCGTTTGCAGCGGAGTGCGTGGCGGCCAAAGAGATCGCCGCCACGACTGAGTACGGTCGGGTCTTCCCGTCCGTGGTGACCCGTGACAACGTGGTCGGCATCCAGTTCCACCCGGAGAAATCCTCCCGGGCGGGGTTGCAGATGCTCGCCAACTTTGGGAGGCATGTATGGGCTTCGCACTCTTCCCCGCAATCGATCTGAAGGGCGGCCAGGCGGTCCGGTTGATCCAGGGCCGCATGGACGATGCCACGGTCTACAATCCCGACCCCGCCGACGCCGCCAGGCGCTGGGTGGTGGCGGGGGCCCAGTGGCTGCACGTCGTCGACTTGGATGGGGCGTTCGCTGGGACCTCACGCAACCTGGAGGCCGTTCGTGCCATAGTAGCTGAAGCCCCCGGGGTCCCGGTCCAGTTGGGCGGCGGCCTGCGTTCTCTCGAAGCCATCGCGGCCGCTCTGGAGGCCGGCGTCACCCGGGTCATCATCGGGACGAAAGCCCTGGAGGGGGACCTGGTCGCGCAGGCGGTGGCCCGTTTCGGCGCCGACCGGGTCGTCGTGGGCATCGACGCCAAGGGCGGCATGGTGGCCACCGATGGCTGGGTCCACGTGACCGGGGTCAAGGCCGCTGACCTGGCCCTCCAAGTCGGCAAAGTCGGCGTCCGGACGATCATCTACACCGACATCGCCAGGGATGGCATGATGGCGGGCCCGAACTTCACGGAAATGGGCGTGATGGGTGAGACCGGCGCCGGCATTATCGCCAGCGGCGGCGTCGCCACGCTCGCTGACATCCGCCGCCTCCAGTCCATCCCCGGGGTGGCGGGCGCGATCCTCGGCAAGGCGCTCTACACCGGCGCCATCGACCTGAAGGAGGCGCTGGCCCTATGCCGCTAGCCAAGCGAATCATCCCCTGCCTCGACATCCGCGACGGCCGGGTCGTCAAGAACGTGAACTTCCACTTCGGGACCTGGGACGCCGGCCACCCGGTGGAACTGGCCGCCATGTACGACCGCCAGGGCGCCGACGAGGTGGTTTTTCTCGACATCAACGCCTCGTGGGAGCAGCGGGCGGCTACCCTGGACATCCTGGCGCAGGCGGCGGAGCAGGTCTTTATCCCGCTGACCATCGGCGGGGGTGTCACCACCGTCGACCACGTGCGTACCTACCTGCGGGCGGGGGCCGACAAGGTGTCTATCAACACGGGCGCAGTGAAGGACCCGGATCTGATTGCCCGAGGCGCCGAGGCCTTTGGCTCCCAGTGCATCGTGGTGGCGATCGACTGCAAGCGGCGGCCTGGTGGCGGCTGGGAGGTCTACCTCCAGGGCGGCCGGACCCCGACCGGCATCGATGCCATCGCCTGGGCCAAGGCGGCCTGGCGGCGGGGGGCCGGCGAGTTGCTGGTCACGTCCATGGACGCCGACGGCACCAAGGCCGGCTACGACCTGGAACTGCACCAGGCTCTGGCGGAGACCGTCGACATCCCCGTCATCGCTTCCGGCGGTGCGGGCTCGCTCGATCATATCGCCGATGTGCTGACGGCCGGCCGGGCTGACGCGGCCCTGGTCGCCTCCATCTTCCACACGGGTCAGTACACGGTCTCGGATGCCAAGGACTACCTGGCTGCGAAGGGAGTGGCGGTCCGCCGATGAAGGAGACACTGGAGCTCAAATGGGGTCCCGATGGGTTGCTGCCGGCCATCGCACAGGATGCCGGCACCGGGCAGGTGGTCATGCAGGCCTACATGAATGAGGAATCCCTGCGCAAGACGCTGGAGACAGGTACCGCCTGGTACTGGTCCCGCAGCCGGGGTCGGCTCTGGAACAAGGGCGAGACCTCCGGCCATGTCCAACAGGTGCGAGAGATCCGCACTGATTGCGATGGCGATGCGATCCTGCTGTTGGTTGACCAGGCGGGCGTCGCCTGCCACGAGGGGACCTTCAGCTGCTTTACCCGCCGCATCGACGCATCGCCCAAGGCGATGATCGACACGGCTTACTGGCCCGTGCAGCCGGGCATCGCGGCGGGGTATGATATGGGGTCGATCCTGCGGGAACTGACGGCGGTCCTGGTGGACAGGCGGGCCAACCCCGATCCCGAATCCTACACCTCCAAGCTGTTTGTCAAGGGCTCCGACTCGTATTGCAAGAAGATCGGCGAGGAGGCCACGGAAGTGGTCCTGGCCGTCAAGAACCGGGATCGGGAGAACCTGGCCTTCGAGGTGGCGGATCTCTGGTTCCATAGCCTGATCGCTCTGGTGGACGCCGGGGTCGATCCGCAGTCGGTGGCCGAGCAGCTGGCCGCGCGGCGTGGCAAGCGCCGGCCGGCGGACTTCAAGAAGGAGTAGTCGCGGAAAATGCTGACCTTACGTACAGCCGTGAAGTCCATGAAGCCCTATATCCCCGGCAAGCCCGTGGCCGATGTCCAACGGGAGCTCGGGATCACTGACCTGATCAAGCTGAACCAGAATGAGAATCCCCTGGGACCCTCGCCACGGGCGCTGGCGGCGGCGGCCGCGGCGCTGAACCAGAGCCATACGTATCCGGAGGGCTCCGCCCGGTCCATTCGGGAGAGGCTGGCGACCGAGTGGGGTCTGCCGCCGGACTGGTTCATCATCGGGAACGGTTCGGACGAGGTCTTCCGCCTGCTGGCAGAGACCTACCTGGAGCCGGGGGATCGGGTCGTGGTGCCCGCGCCATCTTTCGCCGGGTATCCGCTTGTGGCCGAGCTGATGGGGGCGGAGGTCGTTGCCATCCCGCTGGTGGAGAACACGATGGACCTGCCCGCCATGGCGCGGGCGGCGGTGGAGCGGCAGTCGCGGCTCATTTTCCTCTGCCGGCCGAACAACCCCACCGGAGCGGTCTTTGCCGAGGAGGCCATGCCGGCCTTCATGGCGGCGGTGCCGGCGGACACCTACGTCGTGCTGGATGAGGCCTACCGGGAATTCGACGAGACCACCTTCGACGCGCGCAGGCTGGTGGCGCAATACCCAAACCTCATCGTCACCCGCACCTTCAGTAAGATTTACGGGATGGCGGGATTCCGGCTCGGCTACGGCGTGGCCCGGCCAGAGGTCATCGCACCCTTCTACACGGTACGGGACCCGTTTAGCATCAACAATCTCGCGGTGGCGGCCGGCATCGCGGCCCTCGATGACCAGGCGCACCTGGAGCGTACCCGTGCGCTGACGCTGGAGGGCAAGCAGTTCCTGTACAAGGCCTTTGACCGCCTGGGCTTGCGCTATGTGCCGACGCAAGCGAATTTCATCCTGTTCGATACGCAGCGCCTGGCGGTGGATGTGTACAGTGCGCTGCTCCGGCACGGTGTGCTCATCCGTCCGTGTGCCTCCTTCGGATTGCCCTACAGTTTGCGCGTTACGGTGGGTACGGCGGCGGAGAACGCGCGGTTTGTCACGGCGCTGGAAACGGTGCTAGCGGACTCGTCCAGTTTACGGAATGCAAAGCAACTCGAGTCAGCCAACTAGAGGACGCTGACGATTCCAAGGCGGAGATGACCTGCCGCTCAACCAACTGGGCATGATTAGCAGATGAAACAGCCTTTACGGGGTTGCATTTCTTCCACGGAACATGTTATATTATCTCGTGCGCCGCTCTGAGCGCAGGCACCACATATGGACACAGCGGGCATTCAGCTTTGGAGAGATACCCAAGCGGCTGAAGGGGCGGCTTTGCTAAAGCTGTAGGGGGGGCAACTCCCGCGAGGGTTCAAATCCCTCTCTCTCCGCCATCATGTGCCGGGCAGAGCTTGGCACATTCACGGACCGTTAGCTCAATTGGTAGAGCATCCGACTCTTAATCGGACGGTTGAAGGTTCGATTCCTTCACGGTCCACCAATTTCGGTGGAAACATCCTGACCAGATCCCGACAACTTCATCGTGATCCTCTGGTGGATTCAGCTTTGGAGAGATACCCAAGCGGCTGAAGGGGCGGCTTTGCTAAAGCTGTAGGGGGCGTAAGTCCCGCGAGGGTTCAAATCCCTCTCTCTCCGCCAAGTATGTGCCAAGCCTCGCCTGGCACATCTGCGGACCGTTAGCTCAATTGGTAGAGCATCCGACTCTTAATCGGACGGTTGAAGGTTCGATTCCTTCACGGTCCACCAGACCAGCAAAAACGGAAG
>DAHVXO010000105.1 GCA_027356675.1 Symbiobacteriaceae bacterium
GGAAGGGCGACAAGGAGCGCGAGGTCTACTTCACGATTAAGGCCGAGATCTGGCTGAAGAAGTACCTCCGGGGTCGAAAGGATAGTGACATGGCTCTGTTCGTAACTGAACGTAGCCCGCACCGCATGAGCATCGCTGAAATGCGCTACATAATCAAGCGGGTGGCGCGGCGGGCTGGGGTCGAGGTTAACGTTTATCCGCACAAGCTCCGCCACAGCTATGCTACCCACCTCCTGAATAACGGTGCTCCACTGGAGATTATCCAATCGCTCCTCGGGCACGCGAAGATGGAGACTACTAGGTTGTACGCCCAACTCTCCGGGCTCCGACGCCGGGAACTATACCGCAAGTATTTCTGAGAGCCGTAAGGCTCTCTTTCATTTGGGGGTGAGCCTGTGCCATCTCTGGCCCTGGTACAATACTCCTCCTGGAACGATACTGACGGCAAGGACGAGACCACGGGGTTCGACGAGACAACCACATACGACGACAGCCTCGATGCTTCGGGGTTCTGGGACAACTGGATAGCCACTCACTTCCAGGCATATCAGCCCCTGACCGGCAGTCGTGTCTCGCCCGTGATCGATCTTTCACCGGCGAAGATCGCGAAAAGTTCCGAGATCTCCTGGACGACGACTCTGCCCGCGAACACTACGCTGACCATCGAGACTAACCTTTCCTTGGACGGAGGAACGACTTGGCAGGGCTGGCAGATCTGTGGCAACCGGAGTGTTATTCCCGGAATCGGTGCAGGTACTGACCTCTCCACCGCTCAACTGAAAATCCGCCAGAAGTTGACCACGACTGATCCGCTGGTGACTCCGCAACTCCAAAGTCTGACTGTGACCATTACCTCAGAGGCCGAAATTCAAATCTTCGACGGCTACGTGGACGAGGTGGCCCTACGCTCCACCCCCGGCGAGACTTCCTGCAATGTCGCCTGCCGTGATAAAGCCAAAAAGCTCAAGCTGGCCCGGTGGACGGACGACAAGACCTACGAGGACACCACGGCGACCGAAACCGCGAACATTCTCACCTCCGTGACCGCCTCCACGAACCTTGCGGCGGGCGGCCAGATCCAGAGCCAGGCGGCGGTTTACAGCCGGAAACTCTATGCCACTGTCCTCGGGATCGAGAAGGAGGTGACCCCCTCAAGCGAGAGCGGGGACATTATCGCCGGTACATATCAGGCCGACTACAGCGAGACCGGCCTGACCAACCTCCGCCTTGTGGCTTATCTCGACCTCAAGATCGCCGAAAACTTGCAGTCCGTCGCCGCTACCACCAACGGCACAGCAACAGTGGACATATCTTCGGACGGTCAGGCGTGGTCGGCGTTCGCGACAGGGACGGCCCGCTACCTCCGGATCACGGTCAACAAGTCTACCGGCCCGGTCACCCTGGGCGTGACGGTGACCACCGCGACCAACTACGTTCCCGGGAACGTCCTGGTGGACGACAGTATGTCATGGCGTCCGACAACTGCGGACCTGGACCGGACGATCACCGGGGACGCAGGATCATCTCAGACGGCCAACGTCCTGACGGCCAAGCTCGGGGTCAACGAATTGGACCCCAATGCCCGTTACAAGGTCAAGGTGGAGCAAAGCGCGGATGGAGCGTCCTGGACAGAGATCACGACCGTAGCCAGCGCAGGGCGAAGCCTGGAGGTTGTCTTCGCGCCGGTGGCCGCCCGCTACTGGCGGCTGACGTTTCTGGGCAAGAAGGACGCCCCGCCGGCAGTCAGGTACCTGGCGGTCAAAAACGTCACGGTGGACGCGGCCAAGAAGGTCTACCTGTCCGACATCATCCAGGATATCGCAGCCAGCGAAGGCGAGACACTATTCCGGATTACCCCTACCCGGACATACGTCAAGGCGGTCACCTTCGAGCGCGGAACAGACAAGTGGGAGAGCATCCAGAAGCTCGCCCAGGAGCACGGCTGGGAAGCGTTCTACGACCGGGACGGGTATCTCGTGGCTCGGCCCGTCGACGTTGACCCGTGGAAGGATCTCCCCATCTACAAATCAAACCTCAGCTTCGATGCCACCTTCTCCGATGCTGAGATCTATAACCAGATCCTGACCGAGAACGGCGATCCGAAAACCCCACTGACCTCTACCAAGACCAATGACAACGCCTGGAGCGCCACCTCCACCGTGAACCTCGGGAACCGGGCCTCCCCGGTAGTCAAGGCCCCGCTCGCCGATACCCAGGCCAAGCTGGATGCTTTCGCTCTGGCTGAACTTGAGAAGGCGTCGAGGCAGACTCATTCGGCCCGGCTGACCCACATTGCCGACGGCAAGTATCCGGCAGCGAATCTGGAGGCCGGGGACGTGATCCAGGCCGAGGACGCTCAGAGCGGGATTTCGGACACCTACGTCCTGGAGTCTTTCCGGCTGGAGGACCGGCCCGATTCGGCGGAGTACGACTTTGCGGCCGAGGTGAGCGAACTGTGAGTGACATCCGAGAGATTCAGGCCATGATTGATTCCGCGACGAGGGCTCCGGCGCGGTATTTTATCGTCTCACAGGTCGACACGACGAACAAGAAGGCCAAGCTCAAGCGAACCGCCTCAAGCCCGGAAACTCGCTGGATTTCCTACAACCCAGACCTGACTCTCGCAGTCAACGACCGCGTGCGGGTGGAGGGAGAGGACATCAATACGTCGGTCATCAGTCACAAGGTCTAAGCCGCCCCGCCGGGCGGCTTTTGAATGCAACCGGGCTTCCGGATCTGCCACAGCCGCCCGGGCAAATCTCAACCAACGAGGTGAGGCGGATGGACGATTTGGCGATCGAGGTTGCGAAGCATGGGGAGCGTCTGGATGATCTTGAAGACTGGCGCGACAAACATGAGAAGAAACAAAACGGGAGCTTGGAAAAAATTTGGGCGGAGTTGGACGCTCTACGCCGGGACTTTGCCGGACGGCCAACATGGGCGGTGACGATGATCTTGACATCACTCTCAAGCCTGGTGGTGGCGCTGGCTACGTTTCTGCTCACCAAAAAGTAAGGAGGGGATGCGTGAATGCCGTTCCGACTGCCGCCTATTTATCCTTCGGTGAAAGAAGTCCGCGCTGAGGATACCGGCTGGAGCGTCAAGGCGATTGACGCTCCCTCTGTTTGGCCGCTGACCAAAGGTGAGGGCGTCACCGTGGCCGTGATTGATACGGGCGTCGATGCCAGTCATCGGGACCTGCAGGGGCAGGTTGTCAAGCGCATCGACTTGACAGGAGATCCGGCGCCCGATCATTATCACGGCACTCACGTGGCCGGGATCATTGCCGCGAACGGCGATGGCACTGGACGGATGACTGGCGTCGCGCCAGCGGCCAAACTGCTTGATGTGCGCGTTCTCAGCAGTCAGGGCAGCGGCTCCGACGATTGGGTTGCCAAGGGAGTCCTTGCTGCCGTGGAGAATGGCGCGGACGTGATCAACATGAGCCTGGGCGGGCCCGATGATTACGCTCCCCTGCATGAAGCCGTCAAAAAGGCGGTCAATGCCGGCGTGATTGTCGTCTGCGCCGCCGGAAATGAGGGGAGCGGGCCCGATACGATCGGCTATCCCGGCAGGTACAATGAAACTATCGCAGTAACGGCTGTGGATGAGAATCGAAATCGCGCCTTCTTCTCTTCGACCGGTCCCGAGGCGGATGTCGCCGCTCCTGGGGTTGATGTGCCCTCGACGTTGCCCAATAACCGTTATGGCTTCCTCAGCGGGACCAGCATGGCGGCTCCGCACATCGCCGGGTGTATGGCGCTCTGGGCAAGCCTCCAGAAGAAAACGGGACGGAAGCCGTTGTTCCAGGAGTGGTACAACTTCGTCACCCGGAACGTCATCGACCTGGAGGCGTCCGGTTTTGACCCGGACACCGGATTCGGGCTCTTCACCTGGCAGAAAGGAGTGCTTGCTGTGGCCCATAAGATCGTCATGACCATCGGGCAGATCGCCTACGAGGTAAACGGCCAGGAGAGGCAGATGGATGTTGCGCCCATTATAGTCGAGCCGGGCAGGACATTGGTTCCCGTGCGCTTCGTGGCCGAAGGGCTTGGGGCTTCGGTGTCCTGGGATGGAGGCAAGCAACAAGTGACGATTCTGATGCCGAGGTGACTGTGATGGAGGCTGAAAACTTCTTCTACAAGCTTCTGCCCTATGCTCTCAAGGTGACTGCGGAACTGTCCGTTCCTGCCTCGGTATGTCTGACCCAGTGGGCCGTCGAGAGCGGGTTTGAATCGGAGAACTGGATCGGCCACAACAACTACGCCGGGATCACGGATGGCGGGCCCCCGAATTTCAAGCAGTATGACACCATCGACGACTTCGTGACCGATTACATTCAGGTTCTCAGGCTACCATATTATACCGAAATCCTGGCGCTGGTGGCGCAGAAGGCAGACCCGTCCCGCATTCTCCAGGCTCTGGCCGACAGTCCGTGGGACGCCGGACACTACGGCGGTGATGGAAGCAGCCTGCTGTCGGTCTACCAGACCTACCGTGTGAGCCAGTATGACCCGTCGCTATGGGCCGTTCCCGCCTGGCGGTGGGCCGTTCTCCGCGACATTGTGGACGGCACCGTGCCGCGAGGCATTGCCAGTCGGGAGCAGATCGTAACCATTCTGTACCGAGCGCTGGTAGGGGAGGTGAGATAATGTACAGCAAGTTGAAAAGCCGCAAGTTTTGGATGGCAGTTATGACGGCCCTGGTGCTTATTGCCAATGACGGCCTGGGTCTCAATCTGCCCAAGGATGCCATCATGGCAGTTGCAGCGGTAGTCATCTCCTACGTCATCGGAGAAGGCGCCGTCGATGCCGCACGAGCGCTGAGAAAGTGAAAAGGGAAGAATCAGTCACCCCACGGCTAAAGCCCGGAGCTTCCGGCGCCGCGTGATTGGTGACAACGAAGCCCCGCTGGCCTTGCGCCGGCGGGGCCTTTTTGTTTCCCCCCAATGTCATATAACCCCACCTTATTCCAGCCAGTGGCACCTATCATTAACTCTTATCGTTAAACCCCTTGACCGCACCATAGCACAGGAGTACAATGGTATCAAGAAATAACCGAAAGGGGGTGCACGGGATGGAAAGCACAAAGGTGGTTTCGTGGAGATTGGGGGGTGGCAGGCAAGCGGAGGCCGAGATCAAGGTTACCCGCGCGATGGTGGCCGATACTGCGTACGCGGATGGATTGAATGTGGATCTCGGCAAAAAGCCGGTAGAACTTTTGAGCATCGTGGTAAAGATCGATGGCAAATACATTGAAAGAACCTCTGCCAAGCCCGAAGTGGTTGAGGATGAAAACGTTTGGGGCAAAGATTTTGTGGCAAGGGTAAAAGGCCTCGGGTGCTACGCCAGGCTTACCCACCGCATTGTGATCAAGGAAAATGTTTACAATGATATCATGGCCGCCATTGAAGAGGCCACCGAAGAAGCCAGCCAGGACACCCAGTACAAAGCCTACATTGAGGGCGAAAGGGCCGCCGAGGAAGCTGCAAGGCCGGCCAGGGAAGCCAGGGAGAGGGAACTCGCCGAAACCCCGATTCCCGAGGCCGCGATGAATGCCTACAATCGCTACCACGGTAATTCAGAAGCGGCCTGGGGGGCCGAGGATGAAACCGCCTGGGCGCTGATCAGGAGGTGGGCTCCGTACATCGAGGCCCGAGCAGTGCACTAAGCGATAAGGGGCCAGAAAGGAGATTGAAAAAAAATGCCCAACATCAACATCCATTTCCCGACCGACCTGCACGAGCAGCTACGTAAGCTCTCATACGAGAGCCGGGAACCCATCACCCAGATCGTGCTCCGCGCCACGAGAAAATACCTTGAGGAGGGAGCATCCATGATTTACTCTGCGATCATCCCAATCGGTGCCGCTCGCGCCGAGAACCGCGCCCCATCCGGTGATCATGAGTATCTTCGTCTCTACTGGAACCCCGACAAACTGGAGTTCGGCGCGCCACAGTGGATACTTGAAAGCAATGCCGGAGTTGAGGATGCCCAGCCTTCCCGCGAAGAGTTGCTTGAGTACCACTCCGAGAGAGAGGCCGACCGGATTCTGGCCGAGGCTGAAGCGATTCAAGCCGAAATCGACAGGCTCATCCAAGGCACCGGCGAGAAGGCCGACATCGACCGGATGGGTTCCGAGGCCCGGGATTTGGCCAAGAAGTGGGGCTGGATCGAGCCGCAGGCCCGATAACGAGATCAAGACATACGAAAGGGGATGCGCGAAAATGAAGGAACATCTCACGGCCGCAACGGCCAATTACCTCCTAGAGCGCGTTGGCCGCCGGGTCGCCCTGTGTGAGCAGCAGGGCGGGCAATGGATCACCATCCGGCGCTCGATCACGCTTCACCAAGCAGGGTATTTTGGCTTCAACCCGCAGAGCCCCGCTGTGATGAAGGTATTCGGCCTGATCAA
>DAHVXO010000164.1 GCA_027356675.1 Symbiobacteriaceae bacterium
GGCGCCCCGCCCGAAGTGGAACCGCTTTGGTGTGGGCTGGACACAGGGGGCACCTCTGTTGGGCCTGGCGAGGATGTGGCGGTGGGGGCGCCGATAACGGGGGAACCCCTGGGGGGCTCTGCCGGCGGAACCTGGGGCTGAGCCGACTGGGCGGTGGTGGACGCTCCGGCGCTGGATGACGGAAGCTGACTGGGGCCCCAGATTTCGCGCCGTTCGGGCTCAGGCCTCTTCGCTGCGGGCGGCCCGGCTGAAGTGGCAGGCGGGGCGGCTGACCGATCATCGGACGCAGGAATTTCCAACCGGGGAGGCTGGGACGGCGGGGCGGGCGTCGGCAGGAGCCCCACCCGCTTCAGCACCGCTTCCAGCCGCTCGCCCCGCAAATCAGCCGGAGCGACCTTGATCGCCTGCGCCTCCGCCTGGGCGATGACGGCCATATGGTTAACAGAGGAGTGTTCACGGTACGCCCGCTGCCACTGTGACTTGACTGGATGGAGTGAAACCAGACGAACCTCTACCTTGGACCTGGCCACCGCCTCCTCCAGTGCCGCCTCAAGGTTGGGCACCGCCGCAGCGGCCGACTCAGCGTAGGCACTGTAGAGGATGATCGGGAACTCGCCCTGGCGGATGTACCCCTGCTCACGGGCGCTGGTCAACAGCAGGATCAGGGCGTCGGTGAGCGGCATTCCGGGGGGTGGACGCCGCAGCCTCGCAGCGTCATCGTTCAGGGGCAGGAGGTTTACGGTGTTGCCATGGGCGTCAAGCTGCAGCACCAGGCTGGGGTTGATATCGAGGGCGATCGCCGCTGTGACGGCGGTCGGCAGGGTGCGGAACGGGAAGCCCTGCAGGGCGAGCACCAGGGCGGCCGCGGCCGCCAGCCCGCCGAACCAGGCCAGCAGGGAGTGCGCCTGGGGGTGGCGCAACCAGATCTTCTGCCCGATGCGGGGAGCTGGTGAGGGGATGGGAAGGATCATAAAGTCCCCCAGATCGGTGAGCACGGTCATCTGCTTCCTTTCGATCTTCAGCACGAGCCCGTGCACCTTAGCCATGGGAACTCACCACCTCCCCGAATTCAGGCAACCGAACATGGTTCCGGATCCGGGGCAGATCGGGGTGCATGTAGATCACTGCGACGGCCACGATGTACCGCCGACCGGTCTCCAGCACCTTCCGGCTCACCCCTGACAGCTCCTGCAATTCCTTGAGGGGCAGCATACGGTTCCGCTTCAAGGAGGCCACCAGCTCCGGGTGCTGCAACAACGTGCGAGCCGCCATGAGCAGAGTCCGCTTGGTGTCCCGGTGCTTGGGCGAGCCAGCAGCAAGGTCGGCCACGGTGATTCCGTAACGGCTCAGCTCTACCGTCAGCAGGTCGATCTCCTCGACCATACGACTCTCTTCCTGGGCCGCCTCATACCGAGCCCAAGCCTCGCGCACCTCAGCCGGGCTTTCGGCAATCTCCTCACCTTCGAGGTCGGTCGACAGCGTGACCGGCTTCGGGTGGCGAGCCTCTCGCCGGAAGTAGTCGATCAGGCGGAGGCGGATCACGGTGGCGGCATAGGTAAGGAAGCCAGCGTCACGCCGGGCCTCGTACTTGTTCAACGCCTCGTCGAAGGCGACCAGCGCTACGCTTAGCTCTTCATCGTTTTCCCAGTGCAAGGCACGGCCAGAGAACCGCGAGGCCATCTTGTAGATGAAGGGACGGTGAAAGGCGACCAACTCGTCGCGGGCCTCGCGATCGCCGGCCCTGGCGGAATTCACCAGCCGGGACAGTACGGTGGGTTCCACGGTGCCCTCCCTCCTCCATTTTTTGGCGAAGGTACTGTGGTGATTTGAGGGGGTCGGTTTACAAGCAAACCATTCGCATTTCGTTGACAGGGCACTGTGGGTAATACCCCCTGATTTTTCGGGCGGGGGACGCCTGAAGGGGAAAGGAGCAACCGCCGAAATGGCGGTCCGCTTTCTTTTCGGGGTACCCCCCGAAAGCGATCGTACCCCACCGTCAAATAAAGTAGACCAGCCCAAGGGTCCACCAAACAAGGAGGAGTACACGAATGCAAGCGAAAAAACTGCTGACCAGCGCACTGATTCTGTTCCTCGCCTCCGCCTATCCGGTCACCGCTCTGGCCGAGGGCACCACCACCACGACCTCTACCTCCACGACCACGACTTCCCCATCGACCACCACAGCGCCGTCCTCTTCATCCCCAAGCAGCACCACCAGTTCGCCGACGACCGACACCTCGATGGGCTCGACCGCAGACAGCCAGATGCAGAATGACCCCACAGCCAGGGGCGCGGCTGCTCTGGATGCCCTGCTCAAGAGCGGCAATGTGCCCACTGAGTTCACCGCCATGATCGATGCGGCTGTGGCCGTCATGAAGGCTCAAGCGACCGTCGGAGCCGTCGGCAAGACCAGTGGCCCATCGCCGGAACTGATCAAGGCGCTGGCCGACCTGCAGGCGATGATCGATTCAGGCAAACTCAGCGCCGAGGCGAAGACCGAGAGCGAGAAGGTTGTCGCCGACCTGCGGGCTCAGTACCCGGCGGACTCCTCGACAGCCACCGGGTCGGTCGCCGGTGCCGCTGTCTCTCCCTCTGGCACCAGCACCGCAAGTAGCAGCGCTCCGCAGACGACAACGGGCACAGGCAACCAGGGTGACTCCGGGGCTCGGGTGGTCAGCGATGCCCAGGCAGCCGTAGCCGATCATCTGAAGTCCATGCTCAACGCGGGCTTCATCTCCAACCAGACCGCTGCGGCCAACGTGGCAGAGGTAATCGCCAAGCTGACCGACAACCTGCGCTCCTCTGGCAAGGCGGCTAGTGAGGGCGAGGCCCTGGCCGAGGTGGAGGCAGCCCTCGCGGCGAAGAGCGAGGCCAAGACCGCAGCCGAGCTCGATGTGCTGGCTGAGGTGCAGGAGCGGCAGGGCAAGCGGGTCGAGGCGATGGAGACCCTGAAGCAGCGGCTCGAGGCCAATCCCACAACCAAGGTTGCCTATGAGAAGTTCATTCAGATGGATACCGAGGCCGGTACCAAGCGTGATCTGGACACCTATGTTGCCGGCCGGAAGGTGAGCTTCGACGTGCGTCCTCAGGTCAAGGAAGGGCGCACCCTGATGCCGATTCGGGCCCTGGTTGAGGCGCTTGGCGCCACCGTCAGCTGGGATCCGGCTACCCGGACCGTCACGATTGTCAGGGGTGCGAAGGAGGTCAAGATCAGCATCGGCAGCCGTGTGGCGACCGTGGGCGGCACGGAGGTCAGCATGGATGTTGCCGCCGAGATCCAGGACGGCCGCACCCTGATCCCGGTCCGCTTTGTGAGCGAGGGGCTGGGGCTGAACGTGACCTGGCTGGCCGACAGCCGCAGCATCGTCGTGACCGAGGAGCCCGTCGAGTAACCAGCAGCCACTAGCGGCACCCCATCCAGGGCAGAAACCATCATGACTTCGTCCGACTCTGCGGTTCCATAGTCAGGAGATGTGACAGCGACGGGAGGAACCCCCTGAGGGTCCTCCCGTCTTTCGGTGCGCCCGGCCTGGCGCACGCCATCCTCCATGCCGCCATGACATCTTGGACAGCCTTCTTCAGCCAGCCGGGCAGGTTCACCTCAGGTGGCGTCGTCAGTGGCCTCTGACACACCGGCATCGGCGAAGGTAGCCATTTCCCGCAGAATTTTGGTGGCCGCTTCCAGCAGATGCATGGCCAGGGCGGCGCCGGTACCCTCCCCAAGGCGCATCTTCATGTGCAGCATGGGCTCCAGCCCCAGCAGATCCAGCATGATGCGATGGCCCGGCTCCACGGAGACGTGAGAGGCAACCATATAGTCCGTAACCTTAGGATGCAGGCGGGAAGCAATCAAAGCTGCTGCGGTAGAAATAAAGCCATCAACCACCACGGGTATCCGGTGGGCTGCGGCAGCCAGAATCACGCCCGTCAGGCCGCCAATCTCCAGTCCGCCGATCTTGGCCAGAACGTCAAGTCCATCCCGGGGATCAGGCCGGTTAATGGCGAGTGCCGATTGAATAGCCCGCACCTTATTGGCCAGGCGCTCATCGTTGATACCGGTGCCTCGACCCACAAGCCGTTCCACCGGAAAGCCGCTGATGGCGGCCAGAATAGCACTGCTTGGCGTGGTGTTGCCAATGCCCATGTCACCGGTGGCAAGCAGATTGGCACCGCGGGCAATCTCAGCCCTGGCTAGTTCGATACCGACCTCTATGGCAGCCACTGCCTCTTCTCTGCTCATAGCCGGGCCTCTGGCAAGGTTGCCGGTGCTCCGTCGGACATTGCGCTGCACCAGCAGCGGGTGCTCCACAGCCCGGGCTACGCCCACATCGACCACCACCACGCGGGCCCCAGCATGCCGGGCGAGTACGTTGATGCCGGCACCGCCAGAGATAAAGTTCAGTACCATTTGCGCTGTGACTTCCTGGGGAAAAGCACTGACACCTTCGCTAACCACGCCATGGTCACCCGCCATGACGATAACCGCCTTGTTACCAATGACAGGAAGCGAGTTGCCATAGATTCCAGCTAGCCGTTCAGCCAGGTCTTCCAGCATGCCCAGGCTGCCGAGCGGTTTGGTCAGGTTATTGAGCCGTGCTCGGGCTGCGGCCATGGCTCCCTTGTCCAGGTCACTGATTTGCTTGAATGTCATCTCCAGAATCTGCATGATGGGT
>DAHVXO010000162.1 GCA_027356675.1 Symbiobacteriaceae bacterium
ATTCCGAACACGGCCGTTAAGCCTCTCAGGGCCCATGGTACTACGCCTCGAGCGTGGGAGAGCGGGTCGCCGCCCAAACTAATTGCATAGCCCGGGCTGACCGCCCGGGCCCAATCTGGGGATTGGGGTAACGGTAGCCCGCCTGACTCTGACTCAGGTAGTCTTGGTTCGAATCCAGGATCCCCAACCAGATCCGTGCCGCTTCGTGGCGCATGGCCGGGTCACCGGCAACTTTACACGCTCGTCGGCGTGGCGGAATTGGCAGACGCGTACGTTTGAGGGGCGTATGGGCAACCGTGCGGGTTCAAGTCCCGCCGCCGACACCAATGCGAAATCCGGGTGACACCGGCTTTCGCACCGATCCTCTTGCAGATGTGGCGGAATTGGCAGACGCGCACGGCTCAGGACCGTGTCGGGTAACCACCCCCGGTGGGAGTTCGAGTCTCCCCATCTGCACCAGGTTCCACCTTCGCTGATGTAGCTCAGTAGGTAGAGCACATCCTTGGTAAGGATGAGGTCACCGGTTCGATCCCGGTCATCAGCTCCACTTGCGCCTGTAGCTCAGTGGATAGAGTACCTGACTACGGATCAGGTGGTCGCAGGTTCGAATCCTGCCGGGCGCGCCAACTTCATAACCATGTGCCCGTAGCTCAGCGGATAGAGCGCTTGCCTCCGGAGCAAGAGGCCGCAGGTTCGATCCCTGCCGGGCACGCCAATTAGTAGGGGTATAGCTCAACTGGTAGAGCAGCGGTCTCCAAAACCGCAGGTTGTGGGTTCAAGTCCTACTGCCCCTGCCATTCGCACATGCAGACCGTAGCTCAGTTGGTTAGAGCGCCAGATTGTGGTTCTGGAGGTCGCCGGTTCGAAGCCGGTCGGTCAGCCCATAGTTTCGGGGCTATAGCTCAGCTGGGAGAGCGCTTGAATGGCATTCAAGAGGTCAGGGGTTCGATCCCCCTTAGCTCCACCATCTTGCGAAGGGCAGTAATGCCCTTCGAAAACTTTACAATGACGGGCTGTAGCGCAGCTTGGTAGCGCGCTTCCTTGGGGTGGAAGAGGTCGTGGGTTCGAATCCCGCCAGCCCGACCATGTTTCGGTTCGCATCGGGGTGTAGCGCAGTTTGGTAGCGCGCTTGGTTCGGGACCAAGAGGTCGCAGGTTCAAATCCTGTCACCCCGACCAGAACGGCAAGGGCTCGGTGCAAACCGGGTCTTTTCTGTTGTACGCAACATCGACACTCGGAGCCTCACTTGACTAGGCCGCGGGGCCGATGATATGTTCTTACTGGGGTCGCTAGTACTCAGAAATCCAGGCTGCCAGATGATCCACCCGGAGGTGACCAGGTGGTGTCGATGGACGATCGCAAGAGCAAGATCCTGCAGGCTATCATTGAAGACTACGTTGCCACAGCCGAACCGGTGGGCTCTCGCACGATCGCCCGCAAGTTCAACCTTGGTGTCAGTCCGGCGACGATCCGCAATGAGATGGCCGATCTGGAGGATCTCGGGTATCTCGAACAGCCCCACACATCTGCCGGCCGAGTTCCCTCGGACCGAGGCTACCGGTATTACGTCGATTGCTTGATGGAGGCGCGCGAAGTCAGCGCCGGTGAGGAAGACTTGATCCGTCGCACGTTCGAGCGCAAGGTGCGAGAGATCGATGTTCTGGTGCGGGAGACAGCCCGGCTGTTATCAGACGCCACGCATCTCACTTCGGTTGTCGCCGGTCCACAGTTGGAGAAGGCCAACTTCAAGGAGCTCCGCCTCGTGCCCATGGGCGCCGACAAGGCGATCCTGATCTATATCACGGACAGCGGATTTGTTGAGAACCAGGTCCTGGACTTACCGATGCAAGTAACGATGCTCGAATTGCAGCGGGTGTCGGACGTGCTGAACGAGCAACTGCGGGGCCACCCGGTTGAGAGCTTGTCCAAGGGTGCCATGCATTCGCTCAAGCGGGAGTTGGATCGCTACGGTGCCTTACTGGAGCAGGCGGTGCAGTTCTTTGAGCGCAATCCTGAGACGGGTGAGCATCATCGCCTGTACCTTGGGGGCACCGCCAATATCATGGGGCAGCCGGAGTTTCGGAACATCGATAGGGTGCGGAACCTGCTGAGTGTGCTGGAACAGGAGGATATGATGGCCGGCATCCTGTCAGCCGATGGTCAGGAATCGGTTTCGGTTCACATCGGTGAGGAGATTAAGATCCGCGATCTCGCCGATTGCAGCGTGGTCTCTGCGACGTACCGCCTCGGCGACACGGTGATCGGCCGCATGGGCGTGATTGGCCCGAAGCGGATGGATTACGCCGGGGTCGTAGGTATTATGAACACCGTGGCCAAGCGTTTTACCGAGAACGCAAACCGGAATCGATAAGCCTTGGGGCGAACGGACGGCGGCACCCGGAGCAAGGCTTCGGGTGCCGCACCGCGTCAGGGTGTATGGGACTGGGTCACGTCGGATATGTATTTGCCAAGGTAGAGTTCCTGTTCGGACTGAAGCCCCTGGAACTTGACGCCGACGACCCAGAGGTGGCTAGGTGTGGGTGTGCACCGGATGACGCTGGCCCGTGCCTCGGCCGGATGTAAACCAATCGCTGCGAGGTTTAGCGTCAGGGCCGACCCGGGGGAGACCGGCTCGACCAGGACGCAGGCCGCTCCCTCCAGGCTCAGATTGATCATCTGGGCGGGGACCTGCTCCACGGGTCGGTCCGGCGTCTGCAGCGTGATGCCAATGAACAGGTCAATGCGCGGAAAGCGGCGGCGTTGTAAGACGTGTGGGCGTCCAGGCGTCCGCAGGGTCACCCGTGGCCCAGGCCCCTTCTCCCGTACCGTCGTAAAGCATTGGAGCATCGCAGTCTGCTGGGCGACCTCCAGGATTACAGCGCTCTCGGGTTGCGGCATCATGGTTGTGTTTGGCAGTTCCAGCACAATCTCGTTCCGGTCGACCTTTACTACGCTGCACGGAACGGAGGTCATGTGGCTGCCGGCTGCACCCTCGGCGAAGTGGAGGCGGCCGGAGTCCCCAAGGATCCTGCGCAGGTCTGCTTTTGGCAGGGACGTTTCACTTTGTGGTGACCCTCTCAGTTTATGCCAGAGCACCCGTTGACCCCCCAGCCCTTATTTTCTCCAGTATACCATTATATGGCTAACATATCAAGATTTAGGTCGATAAATTCGCCGACGGATGTGACCATGCACAAACGCGAATACTCCCGGTTGGCGTTGATCGCTAACGCACCGCTCTTGACAGGGCAGGGAGCCAGTGCTATTTTCTTGTATGGATGCGTTAGCACTCATTCAGCCTGAGTGCTAACAAAGGAGAGGGGACCGGATTCAATGGCCGAAGGAAAGAAGCCGCTGGACGCGCAAGACCTGACCGGCGATGGTCTGGGTGACGCTCCGAGTGGGGGCGCTGAGACGGAGTCGGCGGCCAGCGTGGAGACGCCGTCAGACACCGAGGCGGGCGCCTCGAGTACGGAGATTCGCGGGGACCGGGTCCTGGCAGAGGTCGCTGACCTGAGCAACCGGCTCATCCGCGCACAGGCGGATTTTGAGAATTATCGCCGGCGGATGACGCGGGAGAAAGAAGAACTGGCAGTCTACGCCAACCAGAAGCTGCTGCTGAAGTTCCTCCCCGTGCTCGATAATTTGGAACGGGCTCTGAGCACCCCCAAGGTGGAGGGTGACGATAAGCTCCGTCAGGGTGTGGAGCTGACTGCCCGCTCCTTCCGTGACGCCTTGACCTCGGAGGGGCTGGTGACCATCGAGGCAGTGGGGCAGCCGTTCGACCCAAACACGCATGAAGCTGTGATGACGGTGGAGTCCGCGGATCATGAGGACGGCACCGTGGTCATGGAGTTTCAGAAGGGCTACAAATTGGGGGACCGTGTGATTCGTCCCACCATGGTACAAGTGAGCAAGAAGGGCTAGGACCCTCAGCAAGGAGGCTATACGAATTTGGCTAGAGTGATTGGCATCGATCTGGGGACGACCAATTCAGTGGTCGCCATTATGGAAGGCAAGGATCCGGTGGTCATCGAGAACGCTGAGGGCGATCGCCTGACGCCTTCCATCGTCGCGTTCAGCAAGACCGGTGAGCGTTTGGTGGGCAAGGTGGCGAAGCGCCAGGCCATCACCAATCCTGAGCGCACCGTCATTTCGATCAAGCGGCAGATGGGTACGAACCACAAGGTGAAAATCGACGACAAGGAGTACACGCCGCAGGAGATTTCCGCCATGATCCTGGCGAAGATGCGGGCCGACGCCGAAGCCAAGCTTGGCGAGAAGGTGACACAGGCCGTCATCACGGTTCCGGCGTACTTCACCGACGCCCAGCGCCAGGCGACCAAGGACGCCGGCACCATCGCAGGCCTGGAAGTCCTGCGCATCATCAATGAGCCGACAGCGGCCGCACTGGCCTATGGGCTCGACAAGGGCGAGGATCACCGGATCCTGGTCTTCGATCTGGGTGGCGGCACGTTTGACGTGTCCATCCTCGAACTGGGCGGCGGTACCTTCCAGGTGGTTGCGACCGCCGGCAACAACCGCCTCGGCGGCGACGACTTCGACGAGCGGATCGTTAATTTCATTGCCGACAAGTTCCAGCGGGCCAACGGGATCGACCTGCGCAAGGACCGCCAGGCGCTTCAGCGGCTCCGTGAGGCCTCCGAGAAGGCCAAGATCGAGCTCTCCGGGTTGGCGACCACGAGCATCAATCTGCCGTTCATCTCCATGACGGCGGATGGACCGGTCCATCTGGATGAGACCGTGACCCGGGCCAAGTTCGAGGAGTTGACCGCTGACC
>DAHVXO010000170.1 GCA_027356675.1 Symbiobacteriaceae bacterium
GTTTACCCCATCGGTCCGGTCATCGAGGCCGCCACCTCGATGGCCATGGTGTCCTGCCTCCCACGGGGCACCGTCGCCTCGAACCAGAGCCCGCCTCGCTCCCGCATCAGGTGCTCCAGGGCAGTGACGACCTGCGGGTCAAATTGGGTCCCGGAGCAGCGGCGGATTTCACTGAAGGCGACCTCCACCGGCTCTCCCTTGCGATAAGGCCGGTCCGTGGTGATCGTATCGAGCGCATCGCCTACGGCGATGACCCGGGCCTCCAGGCGAATCTGCCCGCCCCGGAGGCCAAAGGGATAACCGCCGCCGCCGTACCACTCGTGGTGCTGCCGGACGATCTCAGCGATGGGACCCAGGCTGTGCACGCCGCTGATGATCCGATACCCGATCTCGGCGTGCGCCTGCATGATTCGGCGTTCGTACTCGTCCAGCCGGTCGTTCTTGAAGAGTACAGACTCGGGAATCCCGACCTTGCCGATGTCGTGGAGCAGGGCGGCCAGGCGGGTCCGCTCCACCGCCGCCGGCCCCAGCCCGAGCCGTTCGGCCAGGGCGACAGCATACCGGGCCACCTGGGCCGAATGGCCAAACGTATAACGGTCACGGGCATCGAGGATCGACCCCAGGGTCCGGATCAATTCCTCGTTGGCCGTGCGCAATTCGCTCCCCTGCCGGGCCAGGTCGGCGTTGGCTCGCTCGATCTGCTCCACGTGGGCCTGGGCGCGGGCTGCGAAGATCTTGTAGCTATGGCGCAGGACCAGCAGGGGCGACCCCAGGAGCAGCGCCCCGATCAGTGTCATCCCCATGGCCATGAAGCGGCCCAGCAAGAGACCGATCATGCCCGTGATGGCCTGCTGCAGCATCATCCAGCCGAAATTGTCCGACCAGACCCGCCGGAACGGGCGCCGCAACGAGAGACAGATCGCCAGGGCAACGCAGGCGCTCTGGAACAAGAAATAGAGGCTTGCCGCAGTCAGGGCGGCGAGCACGGCTCGCAGGTCCCAGGCTGCCGTCCTGCCACCGAGGTATTCATAGACCAGCCCGGCCAGGTAGGCCGCCGTGGTAAAGAGCCCAATGTTGAACAGGGCCTTGAACCAGACCGTTCGATTGACGACAATGGTCACGACTGCTTGCAGCAGGGCGACGACCACGGCCGCCTGGACCCCGTAGCAGGCAAGGACCAGCAGGGTTGCGGCCAGCCCAGCGCTGACGGCGCCGCGCTCGGTGCCCTGGTATGTGAAGAGATCGACCTTCGCCAGTTCCAATCCGAGCGCCAGCACCAAGACCAGCGCCTGGCCCCAGCCGAGCCACCACGCCGGGAGCGTATGCAGGCTGGCCAGCAGGGCGCCCAGCCCGGTCAGCGAGAGGGCCAGGATCAGGGTCGGCATCCCCCAGGTGTGCGGCCTCATATGGCCACCCCCGCCCCGTAGGTGCAGACCTGGTTGCGCCCCGCATGCTTGGCGGCATAGACAGCCTCGTCGGCCGCCTTGACGAGGCCCTGGACCGTGGTGGCGTCCACGGGGAAGGCCGCCAGCCCCAGGCTGATCGTCATCGAAAAGGCACCGCCGTCGTCGGTCTCGAGGCGCTGGGCGGCCACGTCGCGCCGGATGCGCTCGGCGATCTCCCAGGCCTGCATCTTCTCCAGTCCCGGCAGGACCAGCACGAACTCCTCCCCGCCGAACCGGGCGGCGATATCACCAGGGCGGGAATGGCGCTTGAACACCCGGGCAACGCCCCGCAGGGCCCGGTCTCCGGCCAGGTGGCCGTACGTGTTGTTGATATCCCTGAGATAGTCCATGTCGCCGAAGATCAGTGTCAGCGGCCGTGACCCCTGGGTTGCCCGGCGCACCTCATCCGTGAAGGCCCGGTCGAGGTAGCGGTAGTTATTCAGGCCGGTCTTGGCGTCGATGTCCACCAGCTTCGCCTGCTGGATCCGCTGCAGGATCCGCTGGAGCAGCACCAGCGGCACGATGGTCAGCAGGATGGTGGAACGGTCCAACACGTACAGGCGCCCGATCAGAGCGCCCAGCAGGGTCATCATCACATCGCCGATGACGCTGTCCGTGTGAAAGAGACCGGTCTTGCGCCAGGGCACCCGGTTGTCCAGACTGACCAGGACCTGAAGCAGCAGGTACTGGATGCCCATGAAGAGCGCCGCAGCCGGCAGCAGCAGAAGCGTATACCAGGTGGGATCACCGGCCGCACGGGTGGACCAGGCCAGCAGATAGCCCACCGGGAAGGCGCACAGGATCGAGGCGGCCGCGTTGTAATCCGGGCCGCGGAAAGGCTCCGGATGCCGCTGGCGCAAGCGGTCCAGCATACCTACCGGCACCGAGGGCAGGTGGACCAGGCACGCCAAAGGCACCGGCAACGCCGCGATAATGGCAAACTCCACAGCCATGTACCAGCCGTAGTCGATGCTGGGCGTGTCCGTGCCCCGCACCGGCATGAGCCGGGCCGCCACCATGAGGGCCGCGAAAACCACGGCGGAGAGCCAGCCGCCGAGGGAGATAAGGCGCAGATACCGCCACTGCATCAGGAGCAGCAAGACGGCCGCGATATCTACCAGATAAACATAGGTCAGGGACTGCCAGGGGTGTTTGGGGCGCATGCCGTGAGCCCTCCATACTGGCATTCGAGCCATTATATAACAATCATTCTACATGCAAGAATACTATTCCTTTTTAACGTTATAGGATTCTTTCGAGACGGCGCTGGGCGCGGTGTGCGGCAGGGGATCGCTGCCTGGCGGGCGAACCTTCCTAAGGCCTGACTGGCCCTGGTGAATGAGGTGGTACCTGTGCTGATCCGAGACCCCGTCCACGGCGACATCTACCTGACCGAGACCGAAACCCGGGTGCTGGACACCCGGGAGATACAGCGCCTGCGCAATATCAAACAACTGGGTGCGGCGCACCTGGTTTTCCCGGGCTGCGTGCATACGCGCTTCGACCACAGCCTGGGTGCGCTGGCCACGGCCGGCCGCATCTTGGAGACCCTGCGGTTGAACGGTTTCCATGTGGACCCGCGGGATGCCGCCATCGTGCGGGTCGCCATCATCGTCCACGATGTAACGCATATCCCCTATGGTCATACGTGTGAAGATGAGCGGGAGATTTTTCCCAGGCACGACAAAGGGCCCCGCCTCGATCACTTCCTCAGTGAGCGAACGGAGCTGGGACGTAACCTCGCGGCACTGGATCTGCTGGAGCCGGTCCGCGGTATCCTGACCGGATCGCCCCCCGCACCCTGGATGGGCCAGGTGGTCTCCAGCACCATCGACGCGGACCTGCTGGATTACCTGCGCCGGGACTCCTTTTTCGCTGGGCTGCGCCAGGACTACGACGACCGGATCTACAGCTACTTCATCCTGGAGCAGGGACAACTGCTGATCAACATGGTCAAGCACGGCATCGATCGGCCGGACGCCCGCACGGAAATCCTGCACCTGCTACGGATGCGCTACATGCTCACGGAACGGATTTATCTGCACCACGCCAAGATCGCCGCCGGCGCCATGATCAGCAAGGCGCTGGAGCTGCACGCCAAGCGTGGGTTGACCGAGGAGGCACTCTACGATCTGGGTGATCAGACCTTTATGGACCTGATGGCCCGGTTGCCCGGTCCGGCGGTCATCGGCCAACTGGTGGATGCCGTGGCCGCCAGGCGGCTCTATAAACGGGCCTACGTGCTCTCCGGCGTCACCCTGGGAGACAGGGAGGCCGATTTCATCGCCCGGTACGGTGGACAGTCCGCCGAGCGGGAGGCTCTGGAGGAGGCCATTGCGGCCAAGGCCAAGCTCAAGACCGGTCAGGTGATCGTCTATTGCCCGAAGGCCTCGTTCTTCAAGGAGGTGCGGGTGCCGGTCAAGGCGCGCAAAGGCACCGGCCCGCTCTATCAGTTCGATACCAACGCCGGCGAGGTCGCGGCCATGGCCAGGCAATACGAGTCGCTCTGGCGCACCTTCGTGTTCAGTCCACCGGAGAAGGTGGACGCCGTCCGCCGGGCCTGCGAACAGTTTTTCGGATTGCCGAGCGAGTATGGGGAGTAAGAAGGGTGGCGGTTATGTCTCCACGGGACCTAGCGGCAGTTCAAACCAGAGTGTGGTCCACCCCGCCTTGCTGTCAGCGCCGATGTGCCCGCTGTGCGCCTCCACCAGTTCCTTGGCGATGGCCAGGCCCAGTCCCACGCCGCCGCCCACCCGCTGCTGCGCCTTCCCGGTGCGGTAAAAGCGCTTGAAGACGAAGGGCAAGTCTTCGGGCGAGATGCCGGCCCCTGAATTGATACAGGTGAAGCTATAGGCGTCCGCCACCAGAGCCGTCTGCACCCGGATGACCCCGCCCTCCTCGGTGTACTGGGTGGCGTTGCTCAGAAGGTTGCGCAGCACCTGGGCGATCGAGTCGGCATGGACGGGGATCAGCCGCCCCTGGGCGCCCAACTCGACCAGCACCTTGATCCGCCGGGCCTCGGCAGCAGGACGCATCACCCGAATGAGCTGCTCCACCAAGGCGTCGATGTTGGCGGGCGTGCGCTCCGGCGTCGTCTGACGCAGGGCATCGGCCCGGGCCAACTGGTGGAGGGCATCCACCAGGCGCACCAGCCGCATGACCTCCTCGTGCACGGAGGTCAGCGCCTCCTGGTTGGGGCTGATTACCCCATCGCACAAGGCTTCCAGGTATCCCTGCAGGTTGGTGAGCGGGGTGCGGATCTCATGGGCAAGGTTGGAGACCAGCTCCCGCCGCAGGCGCTCCACCCGCTCGAGCGACTCGGCCAGGGCGTTGATATCATCCGCCAGCGAGCGGAGCAGGTCGGAGCCTAACGGGGGCTGATTGACCCGAACGCCAAAGCGGCCCTGCGCCATCTCCCTGGCCATCCGGCCGATCCGGCGCCACACCTTGACCTGGCGCGTGACCAGGATGAAGCTGGAGATCGTGGCCACGCCCATCGCCCCAAGGGTCCCCCAAAGGATATAGCCGCCTGGAAAGATGTTGTCCAACACCCTGTCCGGCGGCAAATTCAGGGAGCCTGCGGCGTCAATCAACCGCATCCGCACCACAAGGCGCAGGCCTGCAGCCAAGAGCAAGAAGACGACGCCTGTGGGCAGCGTGGTCGCGAGCCAGATGCGAAGGCGGATATCTCTGGTCAGAGTGATCAACCGGTCCATTCATCATTCCCCGCCTCGCGGAACTTGTACCCCACGCCGCGCACGGTCAGAATCCGCTCGGGGCGGACGGGATCGGCCTCGACTTTCTGGCGTAGCTTTCCCACGTGGACGTCGATGGTCCGGTCGACCACGTACATTTCATCGGAGGCGTAGACCTGGCCCAGCAGTTGTTCGCGCGAGAAGACCCGTCCGGGGAACTCCATGAGCGCTACAAGGAGCTTGAACTCGAAGACGGTCAGGTAGACTGCGGTGCCATCCACCAGTGCGCGATGGCGGTCGAGGTCGACCTCCACCCCGTGTGCGGATAGCCGGGGACGCCGCTCGGGGCGCTGCCCGGTACGCCGTAGGATCGCCTTCACGCGGGCCACCAGTTCACGGGGGCTGAAGGGCTTGGTCATGTAGTCGTCGGCGCCCAGGGTGAGCCCGGCGAGCTTGTCCTCTTCCTCCACCTTGGAGGTCAGCATGAGGAGCGGCACATCGCTCCGCTCCCGGATGCGCTTGCAGACCTCCATCCCGGAGAGGCCGGGGAGCATCAGGTCGAGCACCAC
>DAHVXO010000192.1 GCA_027356675.1 Symbiobacteriaceae bacterium
CAACCTACCGGAGTTTGGAGGTGTGGCACATACAGGCAGCGATCGTGGCATCCGGGCTGGCGAAGGAATACCAGGCCGGTGGCGGCATCCGGGGCATCAGCTTTCAGGTCGCTCCCGGCGAGGTCGTGGGCGTGGCAGGGCCGTCTTCCTGCGGCAAATCCACCCTGCTCAAGCTGCTCGCCACTCGCCTGCGTCCGACCCGAGGCTCCTTCACCATCCTCGGGCACCGCGTCGCTGCGCACCGGGCGACCGACCGGGCAGTCGCCGGCGTGCGCCGCAATCTTGGCGTACTCCTGGAGGATGCCCCCGTAGCCGGCGAACTGACTGGCTGGGAAAACGCCTGGATGCTGGGTCGTCTCCAGGCCCACGGCGGGCGCGAGCTAGAGCGCCGGCTGGAAGTCCTCTTCGATTGGGCGGGCATGGGGGCGCAGGCCCACAGCCCTGCCCGGACCTATAGCTATCCCATGCGTCGCAAGCTTGGCCTGATTCAGGCGCTGGTTCACAACCCGCCGGTTCTGTTATTGGACGAGCCCTTCCACGGCCTCGAGATGCCGGCCCACATGGCGCTCCAGGAGGCGCTCCTCCACCTGCGCCGCAAGGGCACCGCTGTGGTCGTCACCGCCCGCAATGCCGCACAGGCCGGTACACTCTGCTCACGACTCCTTCTGATGGAGGCGGGCGCACTGGTGGCGGATGGGTCCGCCGGCGACATTTTGCAGCGGTTTGGCAGCTCCAGTGTGATCGAAGTCCGACTGGGTGGGTCCGTGGGCACTCTGGAGATGAAGGCCGTGCCGGGTCAGTGTGCGCCCCTGGAGTTCACTGCCGGGGGGCTCAAGCTGCGGGTGACCGACCCCGATGAAGCACTGGTGCCGCTGCTGTCCGCTGTGACCGTGGCGGGCGGTCGGGTGCTGGGGGTGGACGTACACCGGCCTCGCCCGGAGGAGCGCGTATGAGCGCCCTCTGGTACAAGGAGTGGCGGGAGTTCACCGGAAGCACCCGGACCCTGCTGCTCCGCTTCCTGTTTCCCCTGCTCGTCGCCGGCCCGCTGCTGGAGGTCTCCTGGCTTCGCCTCCCAGCCATCCTGGCGGTGGTTGCCTATTTCGGCACCTACCAGACGGCGGGTCAGGTGGCGCGGGAGCGCATCTCCGGTTTGCTGCCCCGGCTCGCGCTTACCCCGGTGCATCCCCGGTGGTTGGTGCTGCAGAAAGTGCTGGCCCGCAGCCTGCTCCTGCTCCTGCAACTGGGCCCCGTCCTGGTCCTGGCACAGTGGCTCGGGGCGCGGGCCGACCGCCTGTTGACCACTGCCCTCCCCCTGATCCCGACCGCCTGCGCCCTGGGCGTCTACCTGGGATTGCACGCACCTACCCGTCGCTGGGCCACCCTGATCGGCCTCCTGACTGTCCCGGGTGCGGTCGGGGTGGCTGGTTTGCTCGGAATGCCCCACCCCGGAGACCCCACCCAGATACCTCTACCCCTGGTGGGCATGTCATCGCTGGCGCCCCTGCACCCCTCGACCGGCGCCCTGTGGACCTTGGCCGCACTGGTGCTGACAGCCGCCCTGGGAGCGGCTCCGCGGATTCTTGGCCTCCGGTGGGAATAGGTCACCCGCCGATTCGTCTGCCCCGCGTAGAGAGAATACCCTAGCTTCACGTAGTCCTTTTCT
This sequence comes from Symbiobacteriaceae bacterium, assembly GCA_027356675.1. Next base: position 1,664 of record DAHVXO010000192.1, read on the forward strand.
TATCCTTTCGCCCTGTCGCCCGAACGGTCATTTCCCTGTACACTTTTCGCAGGAAGCAACCTTGCAGTGTAAAGGGAGACTATACAGTGTTTAACAAGATCGGGGTCGGCGAAATCATCCTCATCATCGGCGCTGCCCTGCTCCTATTCGGACCGTCCAAGTTGCCGGAACTGGGCAAGGCCGTGGGCAAGTCCATTCGGGAGTTCAAGGGTGCCGTAAAGGACACGACGGAGGCGGTCGCTGACGCGGCCGACGAAGCCAAGGCTGCAGGCAAGGTATCAAAATAGGTCACGGTTTTTGCTGATTTGGCGCCGCGTGTGGCCTGCGGCACCGGACAGACTGACCCCCGGCGACAAGTCGCCGGGGGTCTTCGCGTCTGATCTGTTATGCCTCGTCGACCGCCAGGCTGACCACCACATCGGCGCACCGTCCGCAGAGCGTCGGGTGCCCTGCCACCACGCCCAACTCCCGCCGGTTCCAGCACCGGTCGCACTTCTCGCCCTCGGCCCGGAGCACCTCCACCGAGAGGTCGCCGGGGCCCTTGCCGAAGAAGGTGCCGCTGGGAGCGGCCTGCCCACCCACAAAGAGCTTCACAGCGCTGACGATGAAGAGCGTGGGGAGATCGGCCAACCGGGACTGGAGCAGTTCGGCCACCCCGCCCTCGGCGCCACCGGTGGCGTACAGATGCACCGCCGCCTCCTGGCTGGAGCCGATGTGCTTCTCCGCCCGAGCCTTCTCCAGCACCGCCTGAACGGCGGACCGGACTCCCAACAGCTTCTCCCACTGCTCACCCAGCGCCTGATCCACGAAGGCGCCGTCGCTTTCGGGCATCAGCAGAACCTGGCAAGTGGCGGGAGCCCCCGCGAGTTTGGGCAGATATCCATAGGACTCTTCCGCCGTGAAGCTGAGGATGGGCGTGAGCATCCGGATCAGGGCGTCCGCCACCCGGTAGAGCACGGTCTGGGCGCTGCGGCGGTCCACCGAGCCAGGGGCGCTGCAGTACAGCCGGTCCTTCAGGACATCCAGATAAACGGCCGAGAGGTCTACCGCGCAGTAATTGTTCAGAGTGTGGTAGACCACCCAGTACTCGTAGCTCTTGTAGGCGGTGCCGACCCGCGCCACGACCTCCTGAAGGCGGTGCATGGCCCAGCGGTCAAGCTCGGGCATCTCCGTGCGAGCCACCAGATCAGTCGCCGGGTTGAAGTCGGAGAGGTTGCCCAGGAGATACTTCAGCGTGTTACGGATCTTCCGGTAGGCCTCTGCCACGTTCTTGATGATGTTGGGCGAAGCCGAGACGTCACCCCGGTAATCCGAAGAGGCGACCCAGAGCCGCAAGATGTCAGCGCCATACTGCTTGCAGACCTCCAACGGATCGACGCCGTTGCCCAGCGACTTGGACATCTTCCGGCCCTGCTCGTCGACGGCGTAGCCGTGGGTCAGGACCGCCTTGTACGGCGGCTTGCCGCCCCGTGCGACCACGGCAGTCAGCAGCGAGGACTTGAACCAACCCCGGTGCTGATCCGAACCTTCCAAGTAGAGGTCGGCTGGCCAGCGCAGCTCGGGCCGGGTCTCCAGCACGCCCACATGGGAGGAGCCGGAGTCGAACCAGACGTCGAGGATATCCTTCTCCTTGTGGAAGTGTGTCCCGCCGCAGTGGGAGCAGACCAGCCCGCCCTCGGGGATGAAGTCCTCAGCCGGATGGATCCACCAGGCCTCGGCCCCCTCCACCCTTACGATCTCCGAGACCCGACGGAACATGTTGGGCTCGAACGACGGCTCGCCGCACTGGTCGCACGAGAGGATCGGGATCGGAGTGCCCCAGGACCGCTGGCGGCTGATGCACCAGTCGGTGAGCCCCTCGACCATGTTGGCGATGCGGCTCTCACCCCACTCCGGCACCCACTGGACTTCCTTGATGGCCTTCATCGCCGCCTCCATGAAGCCCTCGACCTTCGCGAACCACTGGACGGTGGCCCGGTAGATCACAGGCTGCTGGCACCGCCAGCAGTGGGCGTACGAGTGGCGGATCTTGCCCTGGGCAAGCAGCATGCCGGCCTGATCGAGCGCTTCGATGATGACCGGGTTGGCCTTTTCATAGAAGAGCCCGGCGAAAGGCCCGGCCTCCTCTGTAAAGACGCCCTTGTCGTTGACGGGGTTGAGCACGGGCAGGCCGTAAACCTGGCCGATCGCGAAGTCCTCGTGGCCGTGTCCGGGCGCCGTGTGGACGAGACCGGAGCCGTCCTCGACGGTGACGTGTTCGCCCAGGATGACCGGGCTGAGCCGGTCATAGAGCCGGTGCTGGTAGATGACGCCCTCGAGCTCGGCGCCCTTGTAGCTGGCCTTGAGTTCACCCGGTGCGATGCCGAAGGTCTCAAACGCCTTGGCGGCCAGGTTCTTGGCGAGCACGAGGTCGCCCTTCTCGGTGGCGTAGAGCCCGTACTCCACCTCGGCGTTGACCGCGATGGCGAGGTTGGCGGGGATGGTCCACGGGGTGGTCGTCCAGATGACCAGGTAGGACCCGTTGGGCAGCTTGCCCTGCCCGTCGACCACCGGGAAGCGCAGGTAGATGGAATAGGAGGTCTTGTCGGCGTACTCGATCTCGGCCTCGGCGAGGGCGGTCTCGTCGACCGCACACCAGTAGACCGGCTTGAGACCTCGGTAGACGTGGCCCTGGGTCGCCATGGCGGCAAAGACCTCGATCTCCTTCGCCTCGAACTCGGGCGCAAGGGTCATATAGGGATGCTCCCAATCGCCCCGGACCCCAAGGCGCTTGAAGCTCTCCCGCTGCACATCCTTCCAGTGGTTGGCAAACTCAGCGCAGCGGCGGCGCAGTTCGACCGGGTCGATCTTGTGCCGGTCGAGCTTCAGCTCCCTGAGCGCCCGCAGCTCGATGGGCAGGCCGTGGGTGTCCCAGCCCGGGACGTACGGCGAGTCATACCCGGCCATGGTGGCGTACTTGACCACGATGTCCTTGAGGATCTTATTCATGGCGGTGCCCAGATGGATGTCACCGTTGGCATACGGCGGTCCGTCATGCAAGATGAACTGCGGGCGGCCAGCGGTAGCCTTCTGCACGGTCTCGTAGAGGCTCATCGCCTCCCACGCCTTGAGCTGCTCGGGTTCCCGGGTCGGCAGATTCGCCTTCATGGGGAACTCGGTCTTGGGCATGTTCAGGGTTGCCTTATAGTCCAGCTTGTCGGCCATCTCGATCCCTCCTGGAATGCTCGGGAATTAGAAAACCCCGCCCCTTGGATCAAGGGGCGAGGTTGTGCTCGCTGTACCACCCTTGTTGAACGGCCGTGACCGTCCCTCTGGATTCACACCGGGCCCACTCCCCGACGGGAGGCCACCCAGCTCCCGGTTAACGGTGGGATACCGTCCACGTCTACTGCCGCGGTCTGCGCACCGCTAGCCTTCGAGTGGAGACTCAGGGGTGATCTTCCCGGGGTTGTCGGGACCGGTCTTGCACCGCGTTGACCGGCTCTCTCGCCCGCAAGGGCCCGGTACTCGTTCCCTTCATCGTCCGTCTGCTTCCAACTATGCTACCATGACGGGCGGTCAATGTCAAGTTCAGGGAGGCCTGCAACAGTACCTAGTGCCAGATCGCTCCAGGGGCGTATCCTA
>DAHVXO010000217.1 GCA_027356675.1 Symbiobacteriaceae bacterium
TCCGGTTCGCATGGTCGGGCTGGGGGCGGGCCGGGGCGAGTCCTGGCGTGAGCAAATGCTCCGGTTCAGCGATCCATACCGGTGGGCGGCGGGGGGCGGATGACCCGGATCATCAACCGCCCGGCCGACGTCACCACGGGCCCTGGCGGGGTGCCCGTCTCTTTTCGGCTGGACAGCGCCCGCCTGCAGGTGCGGGAGGTGTTGGACTCATGGTGTGAGGCCGGCCGCTGGTGGGAGCAGGAGAGCGAACAGGTCACCTACCGGGTAGTGACCGCCGGTGGAGGGCTTTTCGAGCTGACATGGGTCCCTGTGCACAAGCGCTGGTATTTATATAAGGCCTACGACTAGCTTACGCCCGCCACGGGACCAGGGATGTGTGCGCCCTTGTTGACGAACATGTGTTCTTATGCTACGCTCCGTGTAGGGAACTTGTGTTCGTATAACCGGACAATCAGGGGGAAGGGGCGACCGACGGCATCATGAGCTTTGTGCATCTGCACGTCCACTCGCCCTATTCGTTCCTCGACGGCGCCTCCCGGCTGGATGCCCTGATTCAAGAGGCGGCCCTGCAGGGCATGGGGGCGCTGGCACTGACCGATCACAACAACGTCTCCGGATCCGTACGCTTTCAGAAAAAATGCCTGGAGGCGGGTATCAAGCCCATTCAGGGCGCCGAGATCACGTTGGAGGGCGGACACCATCTGACGCTGCTTTCCACTGGTCCGGCGGGGTACGCCAACCTCTGCCGGGTCATTACGGCTGCGCACCTGGGGGCTGATCCGGTGCCTGGGGGCCTGGGGTCTGGCAGCGGTCCCGGCGCCGCAGGGCTGCTCGCCCTGGCGCCCGGCCACGACCGGCTGCAGCCCGCGGCGCCGCTCGCCGCTCTTAGCCATAGCACGGATGGGTTGATCGCCCTCTCAGGCTGCCGGCGTGGCGAGATCCCCACCCTGATCCTGCGGGGGCACCTGGCTGAAGCAGAGGCGGCCGCCCGGCGTTACGCCGCCTGGTTCCCAGGCCGGTTCTACCTGGAGGTCCAGGACACCCGCCTTCCCGGGGAGGCTGCCTTGCACACCGCCCTCCGGGACCTGGGCGAACGCCTGGGGCTCCCGCTGGTAGCCACCGGCAACGTCCACTACCGGGCCAAAGAGGAGTTTTTTGTCCACGACCTGCTCACATGCGTCCGTACGCTGACCCGTCTGGATCAGCCTCACCCTGACCGGCGTCTCAACGCAGAACACTACTTCAAGACGGCGGCCGAAATGGGCCGCCGCTTCCGTCACCTGCCGGGGGCAGTGGCCAATACCCTGGTGATTGCGGAGCAGTGCAGCCCCAGCCTGGACCTGCAGGCGCGGTTGTTCCCCGGCTTCCAACTCCCGGCGGGCGTAGGGAGTGCGGCTGCCTACCTGCGGGAGCTAACCTTCGCCGGGGCTGAGCGCCGCTACGGGCGTGTAACCGAACAGGTGCGCAGTCGGCTGGAGCACGAGCTGGACATCATCACCCGGCTGGGCTTTGAAGATTACTTCCTCCTGGTCTGGGATGTCGCCCGCTATGCCCGCAGCCGGGGCATCCGTTGCGCCGGCCGGGGCTCCGCCGCCGATTCAGCCGTCGCCTACTGTCTCTACATCACGGATGTGGACTCCATCGGTCGGGGGCTGCTCTTTGAGCGGTTTATGAGCCTGGAGCGAGCTGAGAAGCCGGATATCGACATCGACTTTGACGCCCGCCACCGGGACGCGGTGGCCGAGTATGTCTACCGTAAGTACGGGCACGATCGTGTAGCCGCCGTCGCCACATACAATACGTACCACGCCCGCTCGGCCATCCGGGACCTTGGCAAGGCCATGGGCTTCAGCGAGGGCGAGATCGACTACCTCGCCAAGCGCATGCCCTATTTCGCCGGTGCCGACGATATCCTGGAGATCATGGGGCGTCTGCCGGAGCTACGGCAATCGGAGATTCCCTGGCACAAGTTCGCACAATTGATCCAGGCCTGCGCTCGAGTGGCCCGGCTGCCTCGCTTCCTGGGCACCCACCTGGGCGGGCTGGTCATCTCCCGGCGCCCACTCCTGGAAGTGACCCCGCTGCAGATTTCCGCCAAGGGCATCGCGGTCACCCAGTTCGATAAGGAGTACGTCGAGGAACTGGGGCTGATCAAGCTGGACCTGCTCTCCCTGCGCACGCTCTCGGCGGTCGATGACGCCTCCCGCATGATGGCCGGCACCGGCTTCGATTATGAGCAGATCGTTACCGAGGACCCCGAGACTTACCGGATGCTGGGCACTGGGGAGACCATCGGCGTCTTTCAACTGGAGAGCCCGGCCCAGCGGGCACTGCAGTCCCGGCTGGGGGCCGACCGCTTCGAGGATATCGTCGCCAGCGTGGCCATCATCCGTCCGGGACCCATCAAGGGGAACATGGTAGAGCCCTTCCTGGCCCGCCGCAAGGGGCAGGAGGAGGTCAGCTACCTGCACCCCAAGCTCCAGCCGATCCTGGCGAAGACTTATGGTGTGGTGCTGTTTCAGGAGCAGGTCATCGAGATTGCCACCACCGTGGCGGGATTCTCGCCAGGTGAGGCCGATCAGTTGCGCCGGGTCATGACCAAGGCACGCAACAAAGAAGACATGGTCGCCATCGGCAAGCTCTTCATTGAAAAGGCCACCGCAAACGGCGTAGACGCTGCGGTGGCCGAGACCATCTTCTCCTATATTCAGGGCTATGCCAGCTATGGCTTCTGCGAGGCGCACGCAGCGGCCTTCGCCAACACGGCCTACAAGACTGCCTACCTGGTCCGCCATCATCCCGCAGAGTACTTCGCTTCCCTCATGTCCGCACAGCCCATGGGCTACTACCCGATCAACACCCTGGCGGGCGATGCCCGGCGCCGGGGCGTGGGGCTACTGCCGCTAGACATCAACCGGAGCGAGGCGTCCTTCGTGGTGGAGGAGTGGACCCCCGAGGCTTGGGTACACTTCTGGGCGGACGGGGGGCAGTATCATCCGCCCTTTCCCGACCTGGGCAAGGCCATTCGCATTGGCTTCAAGCAGGTCAGGGGGGTGGGGGCCCCTGTGCAAGAGGCAATCGCCACCGCACGTAGCGCTGGGGGGGCGTTTACATCCCTGCTGGACTTTAGCCTGCGGACCGGGGGGCGGGTGGCGCGCGATGCCCTGGAGGCGCTGGTGTTAACCGGGGCTTTTGACCCGGTCCACGCCAACCGGCGGGAACTGCTCTGGCAGGTGCCGCAGGCACTGGAGCAGGCGCGGGCGGCGGAGGGAATTCAGGGCGCCTTGGCCCTGGGGGCTGGCCCGCTCCGGACCATTCCCGACTTCAGTCCCGCCGAGAAGTATTTGAAGGAGTATGAACTCCTGGGCCTCATGGTCCACGGGCATTACATGGCCTTCCTGCGGGAGCGGCTCAGGCGGGAGCACTACCTGACCGCCGCGGAGGCCAAGCAGGCGCCAGCCGGGGCCCTGGTGCGCGTGGCCGGGGTGGTCATCCGCCCGCACCGGCCGCCCACCAAGAGCGGGCGCATCGTGGTCTTCCTCTCCCTGGAGGATGAGACCGGGTTGGTGGACCTGACCATCTTCGAAGATGTCTACCAGCGCTATGGCCACCTGATCTTCACGGACCCGCGTCCACCACTGGCGGCACTGGGCAAGATCGACCGCCGGGACGGCGGGCACGTAAGCGTCACAGTCACGAAGCTGAAAGCACTGGACTAAATCAACGGGCGCCCGGCGTATTCCGTTGCCAGCAGTGCGCCGCTACCGATCGTCCATCTTGCGCACGGCACGCTCGGCGGCCATCATGAGTTTTACGGTACTCTCAAAGCTAGCCCGAGACCCCTCCAACCGGGGCGTCAGGTGCGGATCCAGTGCTACGGTGCCAGCGAAGCAGTCTGTCGCCAGCGCTGTCAGCAGTTCGCTTACCATTCCCTGACCATCGCCAGGCAGCACGTCCTGCACGCTGCAGCCCACCAGCCGGACGTCGCGCAGCCGAATTGAGACCAGGCGCGAGCGCACCACCTGATACGCCGGGAAGGGCGCCTCGCCCACCAGCAGCCCGGCTGCCGGATCCCACGTCAACTGAAAAGCGTGGTGCCCAATCGTCTTGACGATGGCAGCCGCCTCGGAGCCGCTGCCGGCCCACGAGCCGACCGCGTTCTCGAGGCCCAGGATCAACCCCAGGTTACCCGCCAGTTCCGCTGCCTCGGCGAGTATCTCCAACGCCTCATCGGGGCACGGGCCTGTCGCACCAACCGGCCGCAGGGGCGCCCCCACGTGGACCACCTGCGCCTTGAGCATCACCGCGAGGTGCAGGCTCGCGGGGAGCAGAATCCGCCGGTGATAGCGCATGGACGCATCACTGGTCGCCAATTTGAACGCCTGGGGTGCAATCGCGGCCACGCGGACGTCCCAGCGCTCCAGCGCAGCACATAGGTCCCCCAGGAACCCAGGGGCGAGGTTGCTGCCCACCGGACCCTCACCCACATTTCGCAACTCTACAGTGCGCCCGCCCCACGAGGTAATCTGTTCGCAGGCGGTATCGAGATCACGACTAATCTGGTCGGTCAGCACGGAGAGTTTCATCAACGGGCTCCCTTCATGTACATTTATTCCATTGGATATACGACTCCTTGGGCGAAAAAGATCGCGACTCCTGCTCTGCAGCGCCGATTTGCCAGAACTCACCACCCCGTAGTCACGTCAAACGAAAGGGCGTCACCAGGGAGTCGCTGGGTGCGAATGGGGGCTACTGCCCAACTTGGTTCGTCTGTGGTATATTCATAGCGCTGACCAGCGTCCCGGGCTTGCGCACCGGCGCTGGGTGGGAAGGGGTGAGCGCAAGTGAGCCGTATGCGCAGGTGGAACCGCCACCTGATTTGGATCGTGGTTGCAACGATCGCTCTAACCCTACTAGGCGGTCTTGCCTTCTACCGGCCATTGCAGCCCAGTATCCAGGCGGTGCAGGCGGCGACCGGCCCTGACGTATCTCGCCCGTTGCCACTGCCAGTCAAGCGGATCACGTTTCTGGTGATGGGCGTTGACAAGCGCCCGGATGACATCGGTCGGGCCGACTCGATGGTGGTGGTCTCTTACGATCCCGCCGGCAATCAACTCTCGATGATCTCCCTGCCACGGGACACCTGGGCCGAGATTCCCGGGCACGGCTACGATAAGGTGAACCATAGCTACGCTTACGGCGGCGAGGGGCTCGCCGTACAGGTCGTCCAGAAGCTCCTGGGCGTGCCAATCGATCACTATGTGACCCTCACGTTTCAAGGCTTTGCGCGCATCGTGAATGAACTCGGCGGCGTTGAAGTGGATGCTGAGAAGCGCCTGCTCTATCATGACCCGTACGACACGGCCATGGGCCCCGAGGGCCTGGTCATCGACATTCAGCCGGGTCCGCAGCAGATGGACGGCCTCACCGCGCTGAAGTACTCCCGTTTTCGCATGGACGAAGAGGGCGATTTCGGGCGCATGCGCCGCCAACAGCAGGTCATCAATGCGCTGATACGGACGGCGGCCCGGCCTTCGAACATCACGAGTCTGCCGCAGTTGATTCCCGCCCTCTCGCAGGCGGTTGCCACAGACCTCTCCGTGGCCGAGATGGTGCGGCTCGCCGCCGGCGCCAAAAATGCGCTGGCGACGCCGCTGCGCACGGGCACCCTGGGGGGGAGCCCCAAGGTCGTCAACGGGATTTTCTACCTGATCCCCGATCTGGTTGACGACCGCTCCAAGGCCTATGAGACGCTGGTTGGGGGCCCCCCCGGGGAGGCCTTCCTCAAGCGGGCCCGCGAAGACCAGGCCGTGTACACCCGTGCGCTGGCCAAGGAACTGGATGAGGGTGCCGGTACAGCCGTTGGCGCGGGTGGGGCTGCGGCTCCGGGCACTGCACCGGGCGGCAGTGGGGAAGGCGGTAGCACCGGTGGGGCCGGGGCCGGGGTTGGCGGCCAGACGGCTACCAATGCCAGGACCCGCACGCAGCCCATCACCGTAGCCGTCATCGACGCATCAGGCAAGAACCTGCTAGCAGCTTACGTCACCAAGCTGAAGGCGGAAGGCTTCCGGGTGGCCCGGGTCGGGCACACCAGCAAGCCCATTGCGCAAACCGTGGCCCTGGACCATGCGGGTCAGGCCGGCACCGGGGACCGTTTGAAAGCGGTCTTGCCCAAAGTCATCGTGGTGCTGGCGCCGGACAAGACCGCCGGCGAGGCCGTTGAGATCATTCTGGGCTCGGACCTTTAATCTGGGAGCCGCCGCGCCCCGGCCCGCTGCCGAAGCGGACCGGGGCTTTGGCGTCCCTTGACATCCCGGTGTCGGTCCCTTACACTTAGGTAGGAAAATTATTAGTCAGTAATACCGAGTGAGGCGGGATCAAGCGATGACGGTGGGTAAGATCCTTCAGCGGCTCAAGGAGATGGGCTGCAAGCTGACTCCCCAGCGCCGCATGCTGATCGAGGTCATGGTGGCGGCCGGGGAGAACGGGTTAGCCGCGGACGACATCTATCAACAGGTGCGGGCCATCTATCCGGAGGTCGGGCTGGACACCATCTATCGGAACCTGCGGCTCTTTGCCAAGCTGGCCGTGGTGGAGGAGGTCAAGCTCCCCGGTAAACTGGCGCGCTACTCGCTCAACCAGCAATCCCACCAGCATGAGCTGATCTGCCTGGAATGCGGCAAGGAGACTCCCCTGACGCACTGCCCGATTCGCGAGCTCGAGGCACTGGCGAAGAACGAGCATGGGTTCACCATCTCCAGCCATCGCATCGAGTTATTTGGGTACTGCGCTGAGTGCGCTCCTTCTAGATAGTAAAACTACGAACTAGGTATGCTCGGTTAGATTAAGGAGGACTCGACGTGCGGATCTCACGGATTAGCTTGTCCCTGATGCTTCTGCTGGCACTGGCTGGCTGCGCCGGGCGGGGCGGCCAGGCTCCGGTCTTTGGGCCCGATACCGCAAAGGTAAGGGTCGCGGCCAGCTTCTACCCGGTCTACGAAGTTGTCCGGGCTGTCGGGGGAGACCGGGTGGACCTGGTCAACCTCGTTCCCGCCGGTACCGAGCCGCACGACTGGGAACCGACGCCCCGCCATCTGCAGACGCTTAACCAGGCGGTGCTCTTCTTCTACAGCGGAGCCGGGATGGAAGCCTGGGTGGACAAAACGCTAAAGAGCCTGGACAACAAGGCGTTGACCGTGGTCGAGCTCAGCAGCGGGCTGCCGCTGATCACGGGGGATGGCGGCACCGACCCCCATGTCTGGTTGGACCCGCAGAACCTCGTCCTGGAGGCGAAGGCGGTGCGGGACGCACTCAGCCAGGTTGACCCGGGTGGACAGGCTGCCTACGCGGCTAACGCCTCGGCCTTTGTCGCCAAGCTAAGTGCCCTCGACCAGGAGTTCCGGGCCGGGCTCGCCGGCTGCCGTCGGAAGGACGTTTTCACCTCCCACGCCGCCTTTGCCTATCTGACCCGCCGGTACGGGCTCCAGCAGCGGGCGATCATGGGTTTGCAGCCCGACGCCGAGCCCAAGCCCAAGGATCTCAGCCGGATCGTCGCTGAGGCACGGGCGCAGGGCGTCACGTACATCTTCTTTGAAACGCTGGTCAGCGACAAAGTCGCCAAGGTGGTTGCGAATGAAATGGGCGCCGGCACGCTGGTTCTGAACCCCCTGGAGGGGCTCACTGAGGCCGAGTCCAAGGCGGGGAAGGACTACTTCACCATCATGCGGCAGAACCTCGCCAATTTGCAGACAGCACTGGAGTGTGACAAGTAAGATGGACGGCACCGTACTGGACGTGCGGAACCTGAGCTTCGGGTACGCCGGTGACCTCGTGCTGGAGGGCGTCGACCTCCACGTGCACCAGGGGGATTACCTGGGGCTGATCGGACCCAACGGGTCGGGCAAGACCACGCTGCTCAAGCTGGTGCTGGGCCTCCTGCAGGCTCCGGCCACCGGGGGCCTCAGTCTCTTCGGCGAGCCCGTGGCGCAGTTCCGGGAGTGGTGGCGGGTCGGTTACGTGGCCCAGAAGGCGGCCTCGTTTAACACGGGCTTCCCCGCCACCGTCGAGGAGGTCGTGTACACCGGCCGGACGCCGCGCCGGGGGCTCTTGCGCTTCTTCACGCCGGCGGACCAGGTGGCAGTGCGGGATGCGCTGGACCAGGTGGGGTTGCGGGGCCTCAAGGACCGCATGGTGGGGCGGCTCTCGGGTGGCCAGCAGCAGCGGGTCTTTATCGCCCGGGCGCTGGTGAGCCGGCCGGAGCTGCTAATTCTGGACGAACCCACAGTGGGCGTTGACGTGCACGCCGAGGCCCAGTTCTACGAGCTGATTCGGGAGCTGCGCCGGCAGATGAACCTGACCGTCGTCCTCGTCTCGCACGACATCGGTGCGGTGGCCCACGAGGTGACATCCCTGGCCTGCCTGAACCGCAAACTGTTCTACCACGGTTCGCCCGCGGACTTTGGCACGGAGCAGCAACTCTGCGAACTGTACGGGCACCAGGTGCGGACCATCGAGCACCATCACCACGTCTTAGGCGGGAGGCGAGTCGACTTGCTCGAAATGTTCTCCCTGGCCTTCATGCAACGGGCACTGGCGATCGGGGTGATCGTGGCGGTAGTCTGCCCGGCGATTGGGCTGATCCTGGTGCTCCGGCGTCTGGCCCAGTTCGGCGACACGCTGGCGCACGTATCGTTGGCCGGCGTGGCGGCGGGCCTGCTCACGCATACCTACCCGGTGGTCACCGGCCTGCTCTTTTCCGTGGGCGCCTCGCTGGGTGTGGATGCGCTGCGCCGTTCGTACAAGCGCTACAGCGAGCTTAGCGTCGCGATTATGCTCTCAGCCTCTCTGGCGCTGGCCGTGGTGCTCCTATCCATGACAAGGGGCGCTGGGGGCGAGGTCCTCAGTTATCTCTTCGGATCGGTCATGACCGTGACCAATCTGGATCTGTATCTTGTGGGAGCCCTGGGGTCGGCGGTGCTCGTTACGCTGCTCCTGCTGTACAAGGAGATGCTCAGCATCACATTTGATGAGGAACTGGCGCGCATCAGCGGCCTACCGGTCCAGTTTCTCAACCTGGTCTTCATCCTGCTGACCGCGATCACAGTCACCATGGCCATGCGAATCGTCGGGGTGCTTCTGGTCTCCTCGCTCATGGTGGTCCCTGTGGCGACGGCACTGCAGGTCGCGGGGTCGTTTCGGGGAGCCCTCGTCTGGTCGATTCTGTTCGGGATTGTGTCGGTGGTCACCGGCCTGATGCTCTCGTATGGGCTCGACCTCGCGCCGGGCGGTACGGTGGTGCTGACCGCCATCATGCTCTTGTTGGCGGTGCTGGTCTTCAAGCGGTTACGGGGGTTGGAGTAGATTCTCAGGGTAAGGGAGCTGCATTCGGGTCACCCTAGCGATGGCGAGTAGGCGCCTGGAAAGGGTGACCCTGGTGCCAATGTTCTTGACGGCCATCGCACTGAAGTGGCTCAGCGTTTGGGTCGTTCTGCTTTTCATTTCGCTCTCGTTCGGGCCCACACCAGCGCAATCGGCCGCGATCGCATTCTTTGTCGCCGTTGCTTCTCTGGCCGCCGACCGGGCAATCCCCTTTCGGGTTCAGGGCTGGACCCGCTGGGCTGTGGACGGCGGGCTCGCAGCGCTGGGGATTTACATGGTTCAGTTCCTGTGGCCGCATGCGGGCATCTCGGTACCCACGGCGGTCTTCGCCGGCGCGGTAGTGGGGGCCCTGGAGATCCCGCTGCACTTCTTTCTCGCATCCCGATTCGGACTCCGCCGCCCTGACGACGATCGGGACGGCATCCGTTAATACAGGAGCGGCAGCCCGAATGAAATCGGGCTGCCGCTCTGCGCGGTTTTATGCTAATCGGCGCCCTTCGTGAAATCCACGCCC
>DAHVXO010000222.1 GCA_027356675.1 Symbiobacteriaceae bacterium
ATGAGGACTTTCAGAACGGCCATGTTAAACGCTCCTTCGTGGCAGCAGAACTGCGATGCAGATGGGTGTCCATCTGTTTCGGAATATTTACTCCCATCGAACATCTTCGGAACGCACCTCTGGATTCCTGCCGGTGGGGCTCGCAGCGCCGGGTGAGGGACTACCAGCACCACGGGCTGAAGGGTCCGGAGCCGCAAGAGCGGCGGGACGCCAGCCAGGGATCCGCCATCACCCCCGAGCGGAGTGATGAGACGGCCCCCTCCGCCGTACCACGGAGGGGGCCTTTTCTGTGTACGTGACCTCGACTCATGTGGCTCATGGAACCCGGGACCCGCTCCTGTCTGGCCCGCTCGAAACGACCATGAGCTATCGGCAAACCAATCCTTCCCGCTAACAAAGCCTTCTGTATGCGTCTCACATCGTCTCCACGTGGGATCGCCTTCGCTGGGGTATGGATCGGGTGCGGCACGGGTTGCCCTTACTTCCCCTGGCGCACCGCGGTTGCGAGGGCGAGGTAGCCTTGTCTCAGTACAGCCGAGTCGAGTCCCGTGGCGATCAGGGACATGCCCTCACCCCGCCAGAACGCGGCGGTTTCGGGTGTACCAGCGAAGATGCCGGCCCACTTACCATGGGCCCGGGCCACCGCGATCACCCGCCGTGCGGCCTCAACCACCGCAGGATGGGAGACCTGTCCCGGGAACCCGAACGACTGGGATAGGTCCATGGGGCCGACGAAGAGCATCTCAATCCCAGGCTGACGGGCGATCGCTTCCAAGTTCTCCAGGGACTCTCGTGTCTCTACCTGCGCGATGGTCAGGACTTCCTGGTTCAGCCGCACCAGGGACTCGTCCAGGGGCAGGGCACCGAAGCCGTCGGCCCAGGTGGGACCCGCGAGCCCGCGCTGCCCGACCGGTGGGTACTTGGTCGCCTCACCCACCACGCGCGCCTGCGCCTCCGTATCGACCATGGGCACGACGACCCCGTGCGCACCCACATCCAGGATTCGCTCGATGCCGGCACGCCCGGCCTCGGGAACTCGGACCAGCGGGGTGATGCCGGCTGCCCGCGCCGCCACGATCATCCCTTCAGCCGTCTCGCGGTTCAGGGCGGAATGCTCCAGGTCGATGATGACAAAGTCAAACCCCGCCCCCGCGGCGAGTTCCACACCGGCCGGGCCTGGCAGTCGCAGGAAGGGTCCGTAGACACTCTGGCCGGCGATCAGCTTCGACCTGAGCAGGTTACTCCACATCGGTTCGCCCTCCTCTCATAGTATTAACATTTTCGCCCCTGGCGCACCCGTAACCTGCCAGGGGATGCCACCGGCCGGTTTCCGCGACGAAATGCGCCTACGGGAGCAGGAATCCGCCGCCGCTCACGGAATGTCCAAAGTGGGCCGGCTGAAAGACGTGACTATTCTGGGCGCCCGCCACACTCTGGTCGCAGAAAGGGGCCGCTCTCATGGAGGACTCCTGGGAAGTCAGTTGGACCGATGAGCAGGGGAAGGAGCATGCCAGGGAATTCGTGAACTACCTGGATGCCTGGTTCTTCAACGAGACCAGCTTGAAGGGAAAGGGCGCAGTGGTGCTGCTGACCGACCGGACCCTGCCGGGAGACCACCTTGCCAGAACCGAGGCGGAGGAGGCCCGCCGGCATGAGGGAGCCAGGCGTACAGCGCGCAAGCGTCGGAATTTGGGATGACGGAGGTGCCCGTCCCGTGCGATTCTGCCCGCAGTGTGGCGGCCCGCTCGCCCTGGAGCGGGTTCCGCGTGACCCCAAGGAGCGCCTGGTCTGCCAGAAGTGCCATGCCATCCACTATCAGGATCCGAAGGTCTCTGCCTGCACCATCCCGGTGATCAGCGGCAAGGTGGTGCTAGTTCGGCGCGCCATCGACCCGGGGCGGGGGCTCTGGGTCTTCCCCGGCGGCTTTATGGATCGCTACGAGACCGTGGAAGAGGCGGCGATGCGGGAGACCAAAGAGGAGGTCAACCTCGACGTCAGGCTGACCCACCTCGTCGGGGTCTACTCGTATCACACGTCGATCGTGGTGGTGGTGGTCTTCGCCTGCGAGGTATTGGGCGGTGACCTCCGTTGTGATACCGAATCCGATGCAGTGGACAGCTTCGCAGAGGCGGAGGTGCCGTGGGATCAACTGGCCTTTCCGAGCACCCGCCAGGCCTTGCATGACTTCTTTAACAAGCGCACGTGAAGACCGGCGCGCCCGGGGCACTCCCCCGGGCGCCGATCTTTAGACCCCAAGCATCGTCCGAAGTCGCCGCACCCGCTCAACCTCGACCTGTTCCGCTGCCAGGATCACAGCGGCCAGCGGTCCCGGCGGGGCGGCGGCGGCCCGCCGTCTGTGCATCGCTGCGCGCCGCAGCGATGCACAGAGCCGGGCGGCCTGCTGCATGGCCAGGAAGTCAGGCCAGGGCAGGTGCGCCAGCGGGCCGGCCCGGTGGTAGGCTTGCAGGGCCTCCACGGCCCGGGCACCCCTCGGCGCACCGTCCCAGCCATCCTCCTCCGGCGCCAGCAGCAGCAGGTCCCAGACCGGATGCCCGACCCCACTGTGCTCCCAGTCCAACACGCGGACCCTGCCGTCCTGCAGCACCAGGTTCCCACGGTGGTAATCCCCATGCAGGAGCGTTCGCTCCGGGTCGCCCCCAGAGCGCGCGCTGACCGGCCAGTGGATCCCAGCCAGGTCCAGTTCCCGGCGCAGATCCGCTGTTCCCACGGCCCCCGGCGCGGCCGGGCCATCCACCCCGCGCAGCCGCCGGTGCACCAATCCCAAATGCTCGTATACCTGCGCCACCTGCGCTGAGTCCCGCAGGTCCGGGTGCACTTCCAGCAGGTCCTCCAGCGCCAGCCAGACCGATCTGTCTGGCCATCGCACCGCACCGAGCAGAGCCGGCGCCCCCGTCGCCACGGGCGTAGCCACGCGCCGGTACAGCGCCAACTCGTGCTCCACCCCTCGCTTCAAGACGAACCGCCCAGAGGGTCCCAACACCCGTTCAACCCGCGGACCCAGAGGCACCCGATACCACTTGTTGTCCATGTCCTTTCAATTGCGCAGGCAGGCATTTCTTCCCTTTTTGGCAGGAGAGAAGATCTCCGATAGCGAACATCTGGTCGATGTCCCCCGAATGTGTCAGCCTGCCCATTCGCCAAAGGAGCCCTGCCAATGCGACCTGTTGCCTTCTTTCGAGCCGGCGCTGCAATCGCCGCCGCACTCATACTCTCCGGATGCAGCCTGCTCCCCAGGGAGGCAGATGAGATCCCGCCGCCCCTGACGGCCCCCGCCAAATCTGTCAAGGTGATCTATACCGTCAAGAAGGGCGACATACAGGAGCGGGTGCAGCTCCGGGCCCAGTTTGCGCCGCGCAACGAGGCGACCCTCATGTTCAAGCAGGGGGGCCGGCTCAAGCAGCGCTACGTAGATGCAGGCCAATCGGTAACGGCCGGTCAACTCCTTGCAGAGCTCGAGACCGGCACCCTGCACGCCCAAGTTGAGGTGGCCGAAATTAACCTGGCCCGTGCCCAACTCCGGCTCAAGCAGGCCCGGGAGAAGGCAGAGGTCTACAAGGGCACCCTCGACCCCTATGAGGAGCAGTATCTGCTGCTCGATGAAAAGGTCGCCAAGGTCAACCTCGAGACACTCAAGGCGCAGTTGGCCGAAGCCCGCCTGATCGCGCCCTACGCTGGGATTATCAGCGATGCCAAGGCCAATCCCGGCGATGCAATGGCGCCGTACCAGCCTGTGGTGACCATTGAGGACCCACGCGACCCGGTCATCAAGGCGCAGGTCGAGGAGGCCACCGCACTCAAGCTCCAGGTCGGCCAGAAGGCTCAGGTGCAGTTCACTGAGTTTGGCGACAAGCTCCTGGAGGGCAGACTGACCGCATCTGCATCGCTGAACGATCCGGCCCCGACCCCGACACGGCCCCGCATGGTGCAAATAGACCTCGTCTCGCCCCAAACCGGCGGTAAGCTCGGCATGGTCGGTCGCGCCTTCGTCATCCTCCAGGAGAAAACCGGCGTCCTTGTGCTACCCAACTCAGCCATCCGCAGTTATGCCGGTCGCACGTACGTGGTGGTGGTGGAGGGTGACAGCAAGCGGGAGGTCGACGTGGTCACGGGCATTGTGGGGGAGACCGAGACGGAGATCACCAGGGGCCTTACCGAGGGACAGAAGGTGATGGGGCGGTGAACCCCTACGCCATCGTCTGGATGCTGGCCGGCCGCCTTTGGCACAACCGCAAGCTTGTCGCCATGTCCCTTCTGGGCTTCATCATCACAGTCGCTGTGGTCTGCAGCATCCCCATCTTCGCAGACGGCGCGCTGCAGCGCATTCTCGCGACCGAACTTGGCCGCGACGAGACCAAGGGCCGCCAGCCTGCCGCCCTGAACTTCAGCTACTTCAGCAAGGAAGGCGAGCCGCCGAAGGTTACCGCAGCCGCCTACGATGACCTCCACCGCTACATGACCGGCCCTGCCCTGGGGCTCCTGCCCTTCAAGCCCGACCCGTTCCTGCACTACGCCGCGCTGGACGTCACCGGCGCAGAACCGGTCGATCCGGCGCACCTGGACCCGACCAAAGGCCGCTGGGTCAAGGTCGCAGCCGTGGAAAACCTGCCGGCGCTCGTCAAGACCATGGATGGCCGTCTGTTCAACCCCGGCAAGACCGCCGACGGCATGTTGGAAGCGGTTATCACAGAAGGCGCTGCCATGGACCTGGAACTGACCGTCGGCGCCGAACTCCTCGTCCCCGTGGCCCGCGGCAACGACTACTCGCCCAAGGTCAAGGTCCGGGTGGTCGGCATTGTGCCCAACCCGCTCCCCGGTCAGCCGCTCTTCTACATAAGCGGCTTTCTGGATGGCGCGCTGCTGATAGACCAGCCGACCTTCCGCAAGGAGGTCCTGGCGCTGCCGGAGGCGATCCCGGGTCAGTACACCTACTACCTGGGCCTCAAAGCCACCGACATCAACCTGGCGAACCTCGACCCATTCATTGACGGCATGTACACCGTGGAGGCGCGGACCGGCCAGATCCTCCAGGGCACGAGACTGGCCGTCTCCCCCCGCGATGAACTGCAGCGCTTTGCCCGCAAAGGCTTCATCCTCCGGCTGATGCTCCTGGTCCTCAGCGTGCCGCTCCTGGCCCTGGTGGGCTACTATCTGCTGGTGACTGCCAGCCTCACCGTGGACGGTCAGCGCTCCGAGATCGCCGTCCTGCGCAGCCGTGGCGCCGCCATGGGGCAGATCGTGGGCATCTACCTCCTGGAAGGGCTGCTCTTCGCGACCCTGGCCCTGCTTGTGGGGCCGCCGCTCGGCCTCCTCATTGCCAAGGCCATGGGCGCCGCTGCCGGCTTCGTCCAGTTTGTCGACCGCAAGCCGCTCGTGGTGGCCATCACTGCACGGACGTACCTCTACGGCGCCGCAGCCGCCGGGGTTGCCCTGCTGGCGACCCTGATCCCCGCGGCGCAGGCCGCGCGGGAGTCCATCGTCACCTTCAGGCAGCAGCAGGCCCGGGCGGGCCGGCAGGCGCTCTGGCACCGCTTCTTTCTGGACATCGTCCTGATCGCACTGAGCCTCTATGGCTGGTACACGCTGACGCGGCAGGCCGCCACCCACGGCAACACGCCGCAGGGGCCGGGGGCCGGTCCGGAGATGCTGATCGATCCGCTGCACTTCCTGCTCCCTGCCGTGCTCATCGCGGGCACCGGGCTGCTCCTGCTCCGGCTGCTGCCCGTGCTTACCCGGCTCCTGGAGCGGGTCACCCGCCACCGGGCCGGGGCGCCCCTGCACCTGGCCCTGACCCAGGTCTCACGTTCACCGGGCTCCACGGCCCCAGTAGTCCTGCTCCTCACGCTGACCGTCGGCCTCGGGCTGTACAGTGCCGCTGCGGCCCGCACCCTCGAGGGCAGCTATGCCGATCGCATCTACTACAAGAACGGGGCAGATGTGGTGCTCGATGAGGTCTGGGAGTACGATGAAGAGACCGGCCTCTACCATGAGCCGCCATGGGGTTTCCACGCACAGACGCCCGGAGTGGCTTCGGCTGCCCGGGTCCGCATCACCACCAGGGTCAGCGCCTCGGCGGGCGGAAAACCTGTGGGCACCGGCTCCCTGATGGCCATCGTCCCGCCTGAGTTCGCCCGCACCGCCTGGTACCGCCGGGATCTCTCGCCTTACCACATCAATGCCTACGCCAATCTCCTGGCGAAGGATGAAGAGGCCGTCCTGGTCACGCCGCGCTTTCTGAGCAAGCACAAGCTGGTGCCAGGCGACAGCATCACACTGTCCGAGTCCGGGCGTGAGGTGACGCTGGTCATCTACGGGGCGGTGGCGTATTGGCCAGGGTTGGCCTCCGGTCAGAGCGACTTCTTTGTCGCCAACCTCGATTACGTTCAGGAACAGATGGGTCTCAAGCCCTACCAGACCTGGCTCCGCATGACTCCGAATGCCACCCTGACGCCCCTGTACGACCGGCTAAGTGCGGAGCATATCCCCTTGCTGCGTGCGAGCGACGCCCGGGTCGAGACCGCCCTGGCGCGCCGGGACCCGCAGCGGACCGGGGTCTACGGGGCGCTGACCATCGGGTTCATCGTGTCCGCGGGGCTGACCGTCCTGGGGTTTCTGCTCTACGCCGTCCTCAGCTTGCGCAGCCGGTTGCTGCAACTGGGCGTGCTGCGGGCCATGGGCCTCTCCATCGGTCAGCTGTTGACCGCCCTGGGGTTGGAGCAGGTCTACACCGTGGGCGTCGGCCTGCTGGCGGGCACGGCGAGCGGCCTGCTGGCGGCCCGGCTCTACCTGCCCTTGCTGCAGCTGAGTGCTGACCTGGCTGACGGTCTCCTGCCCTTCCGCATCGTGACCGACCCGGTCGACCGGGTGCGCCTGTACGCCGTCCTGGGCGTGATGCTCCTCGCCGGATTCCTCTCCCTGGGCGCGGTCATCCGCTCCATGCAGATCCATCAGGCCGTCAAGCTCGGGGAAGACGCTTGAGGGCTCAACCCCGGTGCGTGCGCGTAACGAAACAGCGCCGGCGGGAATGCCCCACCGGCGCTGTGTTTGTGACTACACTTAGAACAGGCCACTGCCGAAAGTTGCCGCAAAGACCAGCGACACGATCGTCATCAGCTTGATCAGGATGTTCATCGACGGGCCCGAGGTATCCTTGAAGGGATCGCCCACGGTATCGCCCACCACCGCCGCCTTGTGCGACGGCGAACCCTTGCCACCGCCGATGCCGCCTTCGATCGCCTTCTTGGCGTTATCCCAGGCGCCGCCGGAGTTGGCCATCTGGATCGCCAGCAGCACGCCGGTGACCAGCGACCCTGCCAGCATGCCGGCCAGGGCTTCAACGCCCAGAATGTAGCCCATGGCGAGCGGAGCGGCGACGGCCATGATGCCCGGCACCACCATCTCCTTGAGCGCCGCCGTGGTGGAGATGTCGACGCAGCGGGCGTAGTCAGGCTTGGCATTACCTTCCATCAGCCCGGGAATCTCCCGGAACTGGCGACGGACCTCCTCGACCATTTGCATGGCGGCCCGACCCACAGCGCTCATCGTCATGGCGCCGAACAGATAGGGCAGCATGCCGCCAATGAACAGGCCCACGACCAGCTTGGGATCGGTCAGGCTAACCTTGCCCAGGCCCGCCGCCGTGGCGAAGGCGCCGAAGAGGGCGAGGGCGGTGAGGGCGGCGGAGCCAATCGCAAAGCCCTTCCCGATGGCGGCCGTCGTGTTGCCGACGGAATCCAGCGAGTCGGTGATCTTGCGGACTTCCGGACCCAAGTGCGCCATCTCGGCGATGCCGCCGGCGTTGTCTGCCACCGGGCCGTAGGCGTCAACGGCGACCGTCATGCCAGTGGTCGACAGCATGCCTACCGCAGCCAGTGCGACGGTGAAGAGACCCTGGTTGATCGTCGCGCCCACCATGTAGGAGACGATGGTCGCAGCGCCGATGAGGATGATCGGCCAGCCTACCGACCGCATACCGACGGCCAGACCGGCTATGATATTGGTGGCGGGACCGGTCTCGGAGGCCTTGATGATGCCCTGGACCGGCGGCTTGTCGGCCCCGGTGTAGTACTCGGTGATCAGGCCGATGGCCGTGCCGACCACCAGTCCGGCCGCCGTGGCAGTGAAGTACACATGGGTACCATAGAGCCAGGAGATGACGCCTGTGAAGACCAGCGCGACGCCACCGCTGGCGAAAGTTCCCATGCGCAGCGCTGTGGCTGGATTGGTCTTCTCATCGCCCCGGACGAACCGGGTGCCGATGATCGAAGCAATCACGCCGCCGGCGGCGATTAGCAGCGGCAGTGTCGCCAGCTTCGCATCGATGTTCTTGTCGACCACCGCAATCGCCATGGCGGCGATGATGGAGCCCACATAGGACTCGAACAGGTCAGCGCCCATGCCTGCCACGTCGCCCACGTTATCCCCGACGTTGTCGGCGATCACCGCTGGGTTGCGGGGGTCGTCCTCGGGGATGCCGGCCTCGACCTTTCCGACCAGGTCTGCACCCACATCGGCGGCCTTGGTGTAAATGCCGCCGCCGACGCGGGCGAACAGCGCAATGGAGGAGGCGCCCAGGGCGAAGCCGTTGAGGATGTTGGGATCCTTGAAGATGTACCACATGATGCCGACACCGACCGTACCCAGACCGACCACGCTCAGCCCCATGACGGCACCGCCCGAGAAGGCGATATCCAGGGCCTTGTGCATACCGAACCGGGCTGCGTTGGCGGTGCGGACATTCGCCTTGGTGGCGACCTGCATTCCGAAATACCCCGCGAGTACCGAGCAAAGAGCGCCTGAGACGAAGGCGACAGCGGTCAGGGAGTGCATTTTGTCAGGCGCAATCAGACCGGTGATGACAATGAGGGCTGCCAGAGACACGACGAAAACCACGAGTGTACGGTACTCCCGCTTCAGAAACGCCATGGCGCCCTGATGGATGGCGGTTCCAATCTCCTGCATGCGTGCGCTGCCTGGATCCTGACGGCTGATTTTTGCGGC
>DAHVXO010000173.1 GCA_027356675.1 Symbiobacteriaceae bacterium
ATCGACGCCCGCGGCAGCTTCTGCCCTGGCCCTCTTATGGAATTGATCCGCACGATCAAGGGTTCCGCCGTTGGCGACACGATCACCGTGCTGTCCAGTGACTCAGGCTCCAAAAAGGACATTCCCCTGTGGGCCCAGAAGGCCGGGCAGGAGTTCGTGGCAGTCAATGCCAAGGACGGGTACGAAGAGATCGTCGTCAAGAAGATCAAGTAGCGAAAAATGCGCGGCAGAAGGCCGGGGTCTGTTGACCCCGGCCTTGATATTCAGCCTCACCCGATCTTCCATACCAGGAGAGCAGGAGGGTGGGTCGCGTCTGCGGAATTTACACGCGAAACGTCTTGCAGGAAGAGGGGGCGATTGGGCATGCAGACGACGACCATTGAGGCCGGCGCCACCTACCGCTTGGTGCATGATCTTGAGGTGCGCAGCGAGGCCACCGGCACGCTGAAGGTTTATCTGCGCAAGGGGACGCGGCTGACGATCAAGCGGGTGGATCATGAGATGAACCACGCCTGGGCGGAGGGCATGGCTCTGCCGCTCCCGCTCGACGTGCTGCCACGACATCTCGAAACGGCCTAACTGCCGGCGGTCAGGGCATCGCTGGTGCTGCCACGGGCGGCCTTGTACATGACGAAGAGGGTCAGGACGCTCACCAGCACCCCGGCCCAGCGAAAGACCGTTGCACTGAAGTGCCAGAGGACGTCAAAGGCGCCGGCCCCGCTGTAGATCCAGCCGTAGTAGAAGAGCTTTGCGATGACAGCCACCGCGGCCAGCAGGAGGTTCGCCTGGACGGCCCAGCGAAATCCTTCGCGAGCGTGGTGGACCAGGTAAGGCGAGCGGCGGCGGCCGTAAAGCCAGGCAGCGCCGGCGATCAAGAGACCGCTAGGAAGCGTAAAGGCCCATTCGGGCAGCATCAACGCGATCAACGGTACGCGCAGGGCACTCAGGTAGCAAAGGACGGCGATCGTGCGCTCCAACGGACGGGACACAGAGTAACACCTCCGGAACTAAGGTTCCCGGAGGTGTTTGCATGTATGCAGCAGCCCGGGGGTCAGGGCGAGGGTGGGGGCGCAAAGCGGGCAGACTAAGCGCATGGACATCTATCTTTTTGGGGCCGGGGCCTCTGCCGCCGAGGGCGCACCCGGCACGGACGGCTTTCTGGCAGCTGCGTGGCGCCTGCTGGGTCCGGACTTCGATGCCCGGGTCCAGGCGGTCTGGCGTTTCCTGTCTGATGTGTTCGGCGTGCCTCTGTCGGGGCCGTCCGACTTTGCGTGCCTACCGGCCGTCGACGAGGTCTTCAGCCTGGTCGACTGGACGCTGCATTGCGACCAGGGGCTTGGGAGCGGCTATGCGCCTCCCCGGTTGTACCAGGTGCGCCGGGACCTGGAGTATCTGCTCGGCATGACGCTGGACGCCGCCCTGGCGGGGCGGCGTCCAGCGTCGTTGCCCGGGCCCCACGCCCGCTTCGCCCGCGCGGTCGCCGCGGCGGGCCCCGAGCGGTTCGCCCTACTCTCCCTGAACTATGATACCCTGCTCGACGAGGCGCTGGCGGCGGCTGGTATCGAGCCCGACTATGGCTTCGTCGCCGCCGACCTGCGTCAACGCGGGACGGGCCCGCTGCTCTGCAAACTCCACGGGTCGTTGAACTGGGCACTCTGCCCGGCCTGCGACCGGGTGGCGGTGGTGCGGCCGGGGGCCGGCCCGTGTGCCCGGTGTGGGGCAGAGAGCCTGCGGAGTCTAATCATCTCGCCCACCTGGCGGCAAGGTGGACTGCCCACCCAACTCCGGCAGGTCTGGGACCTGGCGCTTGAAGCCATCCAGCAGGCTGAGCGCCTCACCCTGGTCGGCTACTCCTTGCCTCCGGCCGACGTCCCGATCTACCAGTTGATCCGCCGTGGCCTCCTGACCCGCCGGACCAACCGGCCGCCGGCCATCACCATCATCGACCACAGGCACGCAGAGGCTGCCGCCGGCGTGTGTCACTGGCGCGAGGAGCAAATACGGGTGCGCTTTACCCGTCTCTTCGGCCCCGGTGTGCACTTTGACTTTACCGGATTCGACGGGCGCTATATCTAAATTCCTTAACATAGTGACGGTCGGTAGTCGAATGTACTATAATTGGTGGATAGTGGCGTCTGATCGCCCATTCCAGCGTTATGGGAGTGCACTTCATGAAACCATCCACCGCCACGGCGGGCGCGCTGTTGACGGCAGTCTCGGCGCTTGGCTTCAGCACCCTGCCGGTCTTCGGCGTGGTGGCTTATCGGGCCGGGGCCAATGTGGTGACCGTCTTGGCCGTCCGCTTTGTAATCGCCGCGATCCTCTTGTGGGGCTACTTACTGCTGACTCGCACGGCCCTCCCTGACCGCCGTACCGGGGTCCAGCTCTTGTTGATGGGCGGGGTGGGGTACACCACCATGTCCGTGCTCTACCTGTCCGCAGTGGCTGAAGACCGTCTTTCGCCCTCCCTGGCGGCCCTGCTGCTCTATACATACCCCGCCGTGGTCGCGCTGGAGGCGCGGCTGACCGATCGGCACCCGTTCACCGGCCGCCAGGCCACAGCCCTCCCGCTGACCCTGGCGGGCGTTGCTCTGGTGCTGCTCACTCCCGGAACCGGGTCGCGCTTCACGCCGATCGGCGCCGCACTCGCCCTGGGCGCAGCGGCGGTCTATGCCACGTACATCTACTTCGGAAGCCGTGTCACCCGGCGGACCTCGCCGCTGGTGGCGGCGACCTATGTGGCTACCGCAGCGGCGGCGGTCTTTCTTGGATATGGCCTGGTCACCGGCACCTTGGTCCAGGTCGCCCTGCCGGGGTGGCTGGCCATCGCCGGTACGGCTGTCTTTGCCACCGTCCTGGCCGTGCTGCTCTTCTTCGCAGGTATCGAGCGGCTGGGGCCGGCCCGTGCATCGATTATCAGTACGCTGGAGCCCGTAGGAACGGCCCTGCTTTCGACGATGCTCTTCGGCGACCGACTCGGTCAAGGCCAGGTCGTCGGCGGCGTGCTGGTCCTGGCGGGCGTCCTCTGGCTCCAGATGGGCCGGTCAGCCTGACTTTTTTTCGATATTCTGTGCGGACCTCATAACCTTCTTGCCTTTCTTTCGTTATGACGTGATGAAAGGTGAGTTGGGGCGCGATGGGTGATGGGAGGGGACCCTTACGCAACGCCCTGTACAAGACCTTGACGAGCAGTCACAGGTGGAGCAGGCCAAACAGGACCCGGAAGCATTTGGGTACCTGTACGATCTGCACTTCGACCGCATCTACGCGTACATCTATCGAAAGACCGGGGACCGGCAAGTCGCCGAGGATCTTACATCAGATACGTTTATGAAGGCCCTCGCCCATCTCAAGGGCTACCAGTTTACCGGTCAGCCCTTCGTCGCCTGGCTCTATCGCATCGCATCGAATGGCGTCACGGACTACTATCGGGCCCACCGGGTGACGGCATCCCTTGACGAGGGCTTGCAAGTACCGTCGACATCCACCGGCCCTGAAGATGCTGCCCTGGCCCTGGACGATCAACAAGCTGTAGCGTGAGCGATTCAGACAGTCTCCCCCGACCAGCATGATGTGGTGCTGCTCCGATTCTCCGGGGGGATGCGCCTCAGGGAGATTGCACTGACGATCGGCAAGACGGAAGGGGCCGTGAAAGCGCTCATGTTTCGAGCGCTGGGAAGCCTGAGGGCCAAGCTCACGGAAAGCGGGGTACGGCCATGACCAAGGCCCGGGATCTCACAGACATCAAGGATATGATCCAGGAGCATGCCGCCAGCCCCGTGGAACGGAAGGCCCTGGAGCATGTGGCGGAAGGGTTGGAAGATTCCCTGGGACGGGATGCACCCGCCCGGCCTGTCTTCAAGGCGCAACTGCGGACCAGGCTGATGGCCGAGGCACGCAAGCAGCGGACACCGTGGTACGGCCGACCTGTGGTGGTTGGTTCATCGCTGAGCCTCGTTGCCGCCGTGGCTGTGTTGGCGATTGGGTTGCAGATTTACCGGCCGGGCGCCCCCGGCGGGCGGAGTGCCCAGCCGTCCGGGCGGCCCGATGCCAGTGGCGTCAAGAGCTTTCAGGTTCGGGTCGTGCCGAAGCTGACCTCCCGAATCCCGCTGCCGCTGGTGACCGTGCCGGACGAGGCGGTCCCGCCCGAGGTGACCGGTCCGGAGCCGCTCGCCGGCGTGGACCCGAGCCTGGGACTGAAGCTGATTCAGCTGACCGGGCATCCGGACGGCCAGTTGCTGCGGGATACCGCCACCCGGCTGGGGCTGGGCGACCAGGTCCATACCACAGCAGTCGGCCTGGCGGTGACCCAGGGGAGCCAGACGCTTGCGCTTTCATCTGACGGCCACGTGGTCTACACCGATAGCGCCGCCGCCTCCGCTGCCGGCACGCCCACCGAGGGTGTCGAAGGCGCCCGGATTGTGGCCCGGCGGTTCCTCACCCGGGCCGCCCTGCCGATCGCCGATCGGTTGCCGTCGGTCTCCGAGAGCGGGTTTGAGGGCATCCAGCATGTCTACAACGTGACCTTTACCCAGCGGGTGGAGGGCCGGCCCGTGGTCAACGCCCGGGCTGTGATTCGGGTGACGGACTTCAGCGGCATCGTTCGGGCGGACGCGTACGTCCAGGCGGGCAAGGAGGACGCCGGGACCTTCGAGGCGGTCCCGTTGGCCGACGCCGTGAACCAGGCTCAGGACCAGGGTGGAGCAGCCTTCACCAGCGCCGACCTGGTCTGGGTGCGGACGGTCAGCGGCGGGGCGGTTTACCTCCAGCCGTACTGGCGGGTCTTCGGCGCAGACGTTCAGGGCGCTCGGAGGGTCCGGTACGTGGCAGCCTTGAGCCGCTAAGGCGGGGCCTATTATCCCGCAGCGTCAAGGGGTGCGCAGGGCGCCGGTAGAACCTCTTTATCAGGCAAATCTGAGAAGAGAGGTGGCCGCAGATGGCACGCCGGGCCAAACCCCTGACGATCAAGGTGACCCACCGGTACGTACACGACCCGGAGGCCGTGGAGCGGGGGTTGCAGGCCTGGGCGATGTTCCTGGCCGACCATCTCCGCAAGCAAATGCTGGAGGAAGCCCGCCAGGAATCCGAACCGAAAGAGTAGGAGTCAACAAAGCCTGCCGGAAACGGCGGGCTTTTTCATATCCGATCGGGAGGAATTAGCGTGGGAGGCGCGAATCCTGGTTTGTAGACGATCGCGCCATTGGTTAGGGGGTCGCGCCAAAAGTTAATGGGCGCGCCAATCAATGGAAGGAAAGTGCGCACAGGGCGCGAATTTCTTCGCGAAGTGGGAATGCAAACGGAGGGCGCTGTATGTACGCAAATTTTGAGATTGCAGTGATTCGAAACGAGAATAAGCAAGGTGGTGGCGTCAATGTCCAGAACTAGGACTGCGGGTTTCGGTGTCTCAGGGCGGGAAGGGCATGATGCCAGTGCGTTTTATGGTCGGAATCTCTTTCATGCCCAGCTTCCCGGTTTGGGTATCGACGGTGTTTCCGGGGTCGAGATGAACCGGGGAATTCCCGATGCACCGTTAGACACTTGGGCCGATCGAGTCTACAACCACACGGCGACCGATATGTGCCACATCCCGGACGAGTCCGTCGGGCTGGCGGTGACCTCGCCCCCCTACAATGCCGGGAAGGATTTCGATGACAACCTGACTCTGCAACAGTACTTTGACCTGATTGGCAAGGTCGCCGGTGAGGTGTACCGTGTTCTCAAGCCCGGCGGGCGGTATGTGGTCAATATCGCCAACCTGGGTCGCAAGCCGTATGTACCGATGACCGCCTACTACTACGCTATTCACATGCGGTTGGGATTCCTGCCGGTCGGGGAGATCGTCTGGCGCAAAGGCAAGGGTGCCAGTGGCAGCTGCGCATGGGGGTCGTGGCGTTCTGCTAAGGCCCCCCGGTTGCGGGACGTCCATGAATCCATTCTCGTTTTCACCAAGGATCGGTTCGACCGACCTGACAAGGGTTGCACCGAGATCTCAGCTGCTGAGTTCATGGCCGGTACCCTATCGGTGTGGGACATTCAGCCGGAGTCGGCACGGAAAGTAGGGCACCCCGCTCCCTTCCCTCTTGAGTTGGCCGCACGAGCGATCAGGCTGTTCTCCTATCAGGGTGACGTAGTGCTGGACCCGTTCAACGGAAGCGGCACTACTTGCGTGGCAGCCGCTGAGAATGCCCGGCACTTCGTTGGCTACGATATCTCTTCTCAGTACTGTGAGCTTGCTTTGTCCCGACTCGAAAAGGCCGTCCGACAGGGCCTGACCATGCACGGTTGACCAGCACCCGTTGCCTCTGCTTCCAAACGGACGAAGTCCATCTGGGCCTTGCCACAGCCGGCGATCCCGGGCGCGTGTGGACAGGCCGCCGATGTCCCAACCATGGATAGGAGGGTTTGATTTGCATCCGATCATGGCCTACATGCAGCAGCATAAGGAGCAAATGCTGACGGACCTTAAAACGTTCGTCATGCTGGAGTCCCCGTCGCTAGACAAGGCGGCGGTGGACCGGCTCGGCCGGCATCTGGGGGAGCAGTTCGCCGCGGCGGGCGCAGCCCCGACGTTCCTGCCCCGCACCGACCGCGGAGATTTGTTGCGGGTTGAGTTCGGCCCGGGGAGTGAGCCCGGCCAATCGATGGTACTTTGCCACTTCGACACCGTCTTCTCTGTGGGCGACATCGCCAAGAATCCGCTGCGGGTGGAGAACGGCCGCCTGTACGGCCCCGGCACATCCGATATGAAGGGCGGCATCACCGTCTTTCTCTGGGCCCTGCGTTGCTTGCAGGAGTTGGGTCTTACGCCCCGGCGCAAGGTGGTCGGCCTGCTGACCACCGACGAGGAGATTGGCTCTGCCGCCTCGCGTGAGGTGATTGAAGCGGAGGCGCGCCAGTCCGCCGTGGCGCTGGTCGCCGAGCCGGCCAAGCCGCCGGAGGGGACGCTGAAGACCTGGCGCAAGGGCACGTCGGGCTACACGGTGACGGTAATCGGCAAGCCTGCTCATGCCGGCGCCGACCCGACCAAGGGCATCAACGCGGTGGAGGACTTGGCCCACCACATCCTGGCGCTGCAGAAGCTGACTGACATGTCCATCGGTACCACGGTGACCGTGGGGGTTGTCACGGGCGGAACGCGTCCGAACGTCGTCCCCGCCGAGGCGCAAGCGCATGTGGATGTGCGGTTCATGACGATGGCGGAGGCCTATCGGATCGACGGAGCCATCCGTGGACTGACGCCGGTGGTGCCGGGGGCACAGGTGATGGTGACCGGCGGCATCAACCGCCCGCCGATGGTTCGGAACGAGGCCACGGTGGCCCTGTTTCAGCGGGCACAGGCGATCGCGGCTGACCTGGGCTTTGCGGTCGATGAGGGTGGCACCGGCGGCGCCAGCGACGGCAACTTTACGTCGGGCGCAGGCTGTCCCACCCTGGACGGGCTCGGCGCCTGCGGTGACGGATTGCATACCTTTGAGGAGTACATTGAGATCGACAGCTTGCCGGAGCGGGCCGCCTTGCTGGCACGCCTGCTCCAGGAGGGATAGGCGCGCAGCGCGCAGAAGCTTGCGGGGAAGGAGTTGACACCGTCATGGCCGATATTGTCCGTACGCATCGCCACACCCTCGCCCAGATGCTCCGGTCAGAGTGGACCGAGTTCTGGATCGTCACACCGCGGATTGCAGCGGACGCCATTGCGGTGCTACTACCCCTGCTCCGCCGACCGGGTACGCGCGTCCGTGTTCTAACGGACGTGGATGCCGCCGGTCTGGCGACGGGCCGCGTGGAGTATGAGGCCATCGAGGCCTTGCGTTCGCTGCCGGACTGCGAGGTCCGGAGCCTGCCGGAGCTGGGGAGCAGCCTTTACGTGGCAGGACCGGGCGGGGCGGCGCTGGTGACGGGGGCGACGTTGACGGTAGGGGACCTGGACAGCGAGCACCTGCTAGGGGTGTTGCTGCCGGAGTGCGGCGGGGTTCGCGAGCAGTTGGAGCAGTGGTGGGAGTTGGCCAGCTGGGCCGTGGTGCCCGGCTGGGTTCACTTGGCGGCGGCCGCCGATCAACAGCAGGGGGCGCGGCTACTTGGTGAGGAGATTGCCCGGGTTGGGGCTTTCGTGCGTGTCAGCGTGCGGGGCACCCGGCGGACTCGGCGGCTGGACCCCCGTGAGTTCGGGGCGCCCGACGGTGATTGGGGCCGGCTGGTGCGGCCGGTGGAGGTCGCTCTGTACAAGTTGGATGAGGTGATCCGGGCGCGTGAGGACCTGGAGGAGATCCTGGCCGAGCACGGGCTGGAGTGGAACGGCTACTATCTGGTCCCCCGACCCTTCTTGGAGCGGGACTGGCCCCGCCTCTTCGACGCCCGAGAGCGGCAGCTGCGAGAGCGGCTGAACTCCCCGGAGGGGCAGGCGTCGCTCAAGACCCAGCTCGCGCAGTCTCGGCGGGAGTTGGAGGCCTTCTTTGGCGAACTCTTCGCCCGGGTCGACTCGCATGG
Source organism: Symbiobacteriaceae bacterium (assembly GCA_027356675.1). Next base: position 8,485 of record DAHVXO010000173.1, read on the forward strand.
GCTGGACGCAACGCGCTGGGTCGAGCTCCAGGTGACCCGGGTCCTGACCGAGGCCATGACTGATACAGTGTTACAGGATAGCGGTTTGGAGTACCGGGTGCTCACCATCCTGCCCGAGGATGTGCGTAGCGTGGGCGAGATTGGCCG
>DAHVXO010000245.1 GCA_027356675.1 Symbiobacteriaceae bacterium
ATCATCATCGCCGCCACCAATCGGCCTGACGTGCTTGATCCCGCATTGCTTCGTCCCGGCCGGTTTGACCGCCAGGTGGTCATCGACCGTCCGGACCTCAAGGGCCGCACCGCTATCTTCAAGGTGCATGCCAAGGGCAAGCCCCTCGATACCGATGTCGAGCTGGAGACCCTTGCCAAGCGCACCCCCGGCTTCACAGGCGCCGACATCGCCAACCTCATGAACGAGGCGGCCCTGCTGGCAGCCCGTCGCCGCAAGAAGAAGATCAGCCACGAGGATCTGGAAGACGCCATTGACCGGGTCATGGCGGGGGGACCCGAGAAGAAGTCCCGCATCATCTCTGACAAGGAAAAGCGCAACACCGCCTGGCATGAGGCCGGACACGCCGTGGTCGGACACATGCTGGCGCACATGGACCCGCTGCATAAGATCACCATCATCCCACGCGGTCGGGCCATGGGCTACACCATGTTCCTGCCGGTGGAGGATCGCTACAATATCTCCAAGAGCGAGATTCTGGACCGCATGGCCATGGCGCTCGGCGGCCGGGCCGCAGAGGAGATCACCTTCGGGGAGATCACCAGCGGTGCCCACGACGACATCGAGCGCACGACTGGGTGGGCCCGGCGGATGGTCACCGAGTGGGGCATGAGCGAGAAGCTCGGACCGCTCACCTTCGGGCAGAAGCAGGATGAGGTTTTTCTGGGCCGTGACATCGGCCGGCAGCGCAACTACTCGGAAGATGTCGCCGCGATGATCGACGAAGAGGTCCGGACCTTCGTGCATACCGCCCACGAACGGGCGACGACGATTCTGCTCAAGTACCGGGATGCGCTCGACAAGCTGTCGGAGGCGCTTCTGCAGAAGGAGACCCTGGACGGCAAGGAATTGGAGGAGCTTTTGGCTCAGCTGCTCCCGGCCAAGCCGGAACCGGCCTCCAAGTTCGACGGGACGCCGCCCCAGGTACAGCCAGCATTCTAGACACAAACCTCGCCACCTCGAAAGGGATGGCGAGGTTTTTTCGACTGGACACTGGTGGCCGCCGGCGGTAGACCCTGTGGTGTTCGCCCAGAAGGAAAATCTTTCTGCGTTGGGGAACGCTAAAGTATTCTGGTGTCATCCATGGACCATCCGGCCCGATGATGGGAGCGCGGTCAGAGTCATGCCCCGAGAGTACCCAACGAACCCAATTCCGTCCTGTCATGCGCTGATCCGGTCGGGTGACCGCATCCTTCTTGTGCAGCGGGCCCGGCCTCCGTTCGTGGGCTACTGGAGCCTCCCCGGCGGAGGCGTCGAATTGGGGGAAACCGTGGAGGCGGCCTTGCAGCGCGAGGTGATGGAGGAGACTGGACTCGCCATCGCGATCAAACGCTGCCTTGGTTATGTAGACGCGATTGAGCGGGATCCAGCGGACCGGGTACAGTGGCACTATGTGATCTTCTACTTTGAGGCCGAGGCCCAGGAGACGGGCGTTGTGCCAGCGGACGACGCGGCCGCCGCGCGTTGGGTCACCCCCGTCGAAGCGAGGACCTTCGAAGTCACGGATGCGGTTGAGCGGTGTCTAACGTGGGCAGGCTTGTAGCACCCTGAAGGAGGATTGTGATCGTGAATCAGCAGCGAGTGGCAAACCTGCTTGACCGGGCCCGCGCACAGGGCCTGGAGGCAGTTGTCATCATGCCCGGCCCCAATATGTTCTACCTTACCGGATTGGACATGCATCTCTCCGAACGTCCCGCTTTGCTGTTCTTTCCCGTTCAGGGTGATCCGTTTGCCTTCTGCCCTAGCTTTGAGTCTGAGCGGGTGACGACGGGCACTGGGGTTACCAAGGTCTTCGCCTGGGGCGAGGAGGAGGGACCACTCCCCGTACTTCGGCGGGCGCTTTTGACGACCGGGGTTGGGAAGGGAGTCCTGGGTGTGGAGTTTCGGTACATGCGGGTACTCGAACGGGAGTTGTTGGCGCAGGCCCTTACCGGCGGCTCCACGATCATGTCGAAGGAAGGCGGGCGCGGACTACGCTATGAGGACGCCGGGCTCATCATCGCTGATCTGCGGATGGTCAAGGATGCCGAGGAACTGAAACTCATGGAGCAGGCGGCGGCCATCGTTGATGCCGGCGTCAAGGCGGCGCATGAGATCATTAAGCCAGGCGTTACGGAGTTGGACGTCGCCGCTTACATGGAGCAGGAATTGCAAAAGCTAGGGGCAGAACCGCCTTTTCATATCTATGTCGCTTCAGGGTCCCGGGCGGCGGTACCGCACGCCGGTGCGAGCGACAAGGTCCTGCAAGAGGGCGAGCTTGTATGGGTGGACTTCGTTTGTCAGTACAAGGGGTATACTGGTGACATCACCCGCACGTACCCGGTAGGCAAGGTCACCGGGCAACTCGCGGAGATTTTTCAGGTGTGCCTGGAGGCGCAGGCGAAGGCCCGGGCAGAAGCCAAGCCGGGCATGTCCGGTGCCCAGGTCGACAGTCTGGCACGCGACTACATCGTCGCCAAGGGATTCGGTCGTTTCTTTACGCACCGTACGGGCCACGGACTTGGACTTGAAACCCACGAGGAACCTTACATTGTGGGCAGCAATCACCGTCCCCTGCAGGTCGGGAATACCTTTACCATTGAGCCGGGGATTTACTTGCCGGGCGTCGGCGGCGTGCGCATCGAGGACGACATGGTGCTGGAAGCCGCTGGTCCGCGCAGCCTCACCCAGTATCCGCGGAACCTGCTCGGGTAGCGGACGACAGGCGCCCACACCGGACGCCTTCCGAGTCGTATAGGAGGCGAGTCTCATCCTGACCGCAAGTTTCACGCAGTTCGGCATGGCCGACGGGGTCAACCTATACGTCCAGCCGACCACAAAGTTCAAGACGACGGTCATCTACGTGTACTTTCACATGCCCCTGGCGCCGGATGTCGTCACCTTGAACGCTCTTCTGCCTATGGTCATGGCCAGGGCGTCGGCTGACTACCCATCCACGGCGGAGCTGTCCCGCCATCTGGACGAGCTCTACGGCACGGCTTTCGGCGTCGATGTGGGCCGGCGTGGCGAGGTCCACACCCTCGTGTTTCGCATGGAAGTGCCCGGCGAGCAACACATTCCCGGCGAGCAAGGCCTGCTCAAGCGTGGCCTGGAGACGTTAGCCGGTATCATCACGCGCCCGGCATTGGAAGGCACAGGGTTCAAGGCGGATTACTTCAACCAGGAAGTCGCCAACCTCAGGCAAATTATCGAAGGCCTCATCAACGACAAACGGCGCTGGGCGATGGTCCGGTGCACCGAGGCCATGTGCCAGGGCGAGGCCTTTGCGCTTTACCGGCTTGGTCGGGCCGAAGACCTGCCGGGCATCACGCCCGAGAGCCTCAAGATCCATCACACGCGGCTTCTTACCAGCGCTCCCGTAGATATCTTCGTCATCGGTGACGTAGAAGCGGATGCGACCCGGGAGTTGGTTAAGCGGACCCTGGTCTTGCCGCCCGCAGCCCCCGGAGGCCGGGTTATGCCCGCCACCCAAGTGAAGCGGAGTGTGGACCGTCCGCCGCAGGAGATCATCGATCACCTGGACGTAAACCAGGGGGTGCTGGTGATTGGCCTGCGCACCGGCACCACTCTGACCGATGAAGACTACTTCCCCATGCTCGTGGCCAACGGGATCCTGGGCGGATACCCGCACAGCAAGCTCTTCCAGGAAGTTCGGGAGAAGGAGTCCCTTGCGTACTTTGCCTACTCTACGGTTGAGACGCTGAAAGGTGTCGGCTTCATGTACGCCGGCATCGAGTTTGAGGACTTTCAGCAGTGCAAGCAGATCATAATCGACCAATTGAAGGCGGTGCAGGCTGGCGAAATCTCGGACGACGAGTTCAACAAAACCATTGGAACCCTCGTCAATGACATCTGGGGCATCGCCGACAGTCCCGGGGCGATGGCTGACCTGGCTGTGGACCGCGTCTTCTCCGGGCGCGACCTGAGCATCGATGACCGTGTCGCCGCCTACCAGCGGGTCACCAAGGAGCAGGCGGCGGCAGCGGCCCGAAAGTTCGAATTGGATACCGTCTACTTCTTGGACAAAAAGGCGGTGGACGAGTAGCGTGCAAGAGCATTACGATCCGCTGATCAAAGATACGCTCTACACGGAGCGGCTGGAGAATGGTCTGACCGTGTTCGTCCTCCGCAAGCCCGGGTACAAACAGGCCACGGGCCGCGTTGCCGCCCACTATGGCTCCGTGGACAGCCGTTTCGTGGATCCCAAGACGGGAAGCCCTGTTCAGGTGCCTGACGGCATCGCCCACTTCCTGGAGCACAAGCTCTTTGAGGATGAGACCGGGAACGTCACCGACAAGTTTTCGGAGCTGGGCGCCGACAGCAACGCTTACACCACCTACACGCACACGGTCTACTACTTCAGTACGACCCAGAACTTCGATGCGTGTTTTGACCTGCTGCTGAATTTCGTCCAGACCCCTTGGTTTACGGACGAAAGCGTGGACAAGGAGCAGGGAATCATTGAGCAGGAAATCCGCATGTATCTGGATGACCCGTCCTGGCGTTCCAGTGCGAACCTGCTGGAGGCCCTGTACGTGGACCATCCGGTCCGAATCGACATTGCCGGCACGGTGGAGTCGATCCACGAGATCAACAAGGACACCCTCTATCTCTGCCACCGGACGTTCTACCACCCGTCGAACATGATGGTTTTTGTCGCCGGTGATGTGGACCCACAGAGGGTGATCACCATGGTCCGAGACAGCTTCGCCAAACATACCTATACCCACCAACCGGAGATTCAGCGGATGCTGCCAACCGAGCCCGGCCAAGTCAATGAAAAGCGGCGCACGCAAAAGCTTGTCGTCAGCCAGCCGCTTTTGCGGATGGGGTTTAAGGACCAGCGGGTGGGGCTCCGGGGGCATGACATGCTGGAGCAAGATTTGCTCACGGCCGTTGTGCTGGATGCCGTCTGCGGCCGTGGGTCCCAGTTGTATACCGACCTTTACGAGGCCGGGCTGATCGATCAGCGGTTCGGGTTCGAGTACTCGCCGGACGAGACGTTCGGCTACAGCTACTTCGCCGGGCCCACCAGAGACCCGGCCGCCCTGGAGTCTCGCCTGCTGGCCGGACTGGCGGAGGCACGCCGCAGCGGGCTGGTTGAGGCCGACTTCGAGCGGGCGCGCAAGAAGACCATCGGCCGGGCCGTCCATCTGATGAACGACCTGGACTCGATCGCGTTCATCTTCATCGACGCCTTCTTCAAGGGTGTCGACCTTGCCGAGATGATCCCCGTGGCTCAGGGGCTCACCCTGCAAGCTGCCAACGACCGGCTCCGCACCCACTTTGACCCGGAGCACGCGGCGGTGTCTCTGATCGAGCCGAAGTAGAACCCGGTATGGCCGTTCAGTCACGGAGGAGGGAGCCCCCATCGACCCGATTTCACATGCGGTGATCGGCAGTGCAGTCGCAGCCTTGACGCCGCCGGGCACACACCCGGCGGTGCTTTGGGGCATCATCCTGGGAGCGGAGATCCCGGATATCGAATTTGTCGTCGGCTATTGGGGTGGCAGAGCGGGCTACCTGACAGCACACCGTGGACCTACGCACGGTGTGCTGAGCCTCCTACTTGAAGCCGGAGTCATCGCTGGCGGACTCACAGTGATCGCTCCCCAGGCGCCATTTTGGACGGTCTACTGGTGGAGCTTGCTGGGCTGCCTCTCCCACGTGGCTTTCGATGTCGGAAATGACTATGGCACCAAGGTCTTGTGGCCATTCTCCCGCCAGCGTATCGCCTTGGACTTGATCCCCATCATCGACTTTTGGGTACTGGGGGCGTTTGCGGTCGGATGGGCCGGATCGGCCGTGTGGCCGGTGAACCGCCGGGCCATCTTCGCCGTGGCCTGGATACTGATCGCAGCGTATTGGCTGCTGCGCTTTGCGTTGCGCCGTAAGGCTTACCGGCTCGTGGCAGAGCGCTTTGACCTCAGCGAAGCCCACGGCGACGCCGCGGCGAGTGGCGATGGGTGGATACCGGAACGTGTGACGGTCCATCCCACACTGCTCTCTCTGAATGCCTGGCGATATGTGGTTCAGGTGAGCGGAGCCTACCTGACAGGCCGGGTCTGGGCCTTCGATGGCACGGTGAGCGAACCTCAGCGAGCCCGCAACGACATGGACAAGGTGGTCAAGGCCTCACTGCAGGCACAGATGGTGGATGCCTTTGCCCAGTGGGTTCGCAAGCCTCGCGTGCAGGTCGACCGGATCGACAACCTTTACCGTGTCAAATGGACCGATATGCGCTACGAAATGGACGACTACTCGCCCTTCACTGCATATGCTTGGCTCGACGACGAATTGACCCTGGTCGACGAGGGGCTGGCCTCGCAAAGCCCCCCTACGAGAGACAAGAC
>DAHVXO010000251.1 GCA_027356675.1 Symbiobacteriaceae bacterium
TCATGCAACTGGTTCGCCTGCTCTTCCTGCGGGGTATGGCTCGCCGGGACGACTAATTCCGTCTCAGCACATGAAAGGCCGGTGGCATTTCTGCCACCGGGTGATCGATCGAACATTCTTGCATTCCGGTTTTCTAATAGCGAGTGCAACCTAAATCCACCCCCTCGAGTCAACAGTAATGGTGGGCCGAGTGGACAGCGCAATTCCATTCATGGTGGTTTGGGCGGCGGAGCCTTCTGGCTGACTGTGGTGATCAGTCTTGCCAGCGTATGGCTGACGCAGCGGCTTTCTAGCAAGTCGTCCCGTGCATAGCGAGGCCGTCTGGAGAAATGGGTCACCTGGCATGGGGTGACCTTTTTCGTTATTCTGCGTCTTGGTGGGATGTATCCGGCTTTATGCGAATACTACGCGGTCAGCACAGCCGAAGGCGTCGCAAACATTTGCCCACCGCCGCGCTAAGCGGTACACTAAGAGATAGACTTTCGACCGGAGGCGAGCCGCACATGCCCCGACCCGACCAGACCCCTGCCAATTCCGGCCGTGAGGTGGCCCTACGGGCCCTGCGCGACGTTGACGTCAAGGCGGCGTACGCAAACCTCGCCCTTGACGCCCATCTTACCAAGAGCGGACTGAGCGGCCGCGACCGCGGCCTGGCCACCGAACTAGCCTACGGCGTCACACGGCGGCGGGGTACCCTCGATTGGGTCATTGGACAGGTCTCCTCCCGGCCCCTGGAGCAGACTGATCCATGGATCCGCAATGTCTTGCGGGAAGCCGTCTATCAGTTTCTCTTCATGGACCGCATCCCCGCCTCGGCCGCGGTTGATGAGGCGGTCAATCTCGCGCGCAAGTACGGCCACGAAGGCGTGGCCCGGTTCGTCAACGGCGTGCTCCGCAACCTCTTGCGCAAACTGCCGACCCTGCCGTGGCCGGACCCGAGCGCTAACCCCGTGGTGGCCCTGGCCACCCGGCATTCCTACCCGCAATGGCTGGTGCGGGAGTGGACCGAGCGGTTCGGGATCAACGCGGCCGTCGAATTGATGGAAGCGGGCAACCGCGTCCCGCCCCTGACCATCCGGGCGAACCGGCTCAAGGCTACCCGGGAAGCGGTGGCGGAGGCCCTGACTGCCGAGACCGTGACCACCGAGCCGACCCGCTTCTCCCCCCAGGGGCTCGTCGTCCATGAACTCACCTCGTCCGCCTTCCTCGACCGGCTCAAGGCGCTGAAGGCCGGCCTCTTCACCGTACAGGACGAGTCCTCCATGCTAGTCGCCCCGGCGCTGGACCCCCAGCCCGGCTGGACCGTCATCGACATGGCGGCGGCCCCCGGCGGCAAGTCCACCCACCTGGCGGAGCTCATGGGCAACAATGGCCGGGTCATCGCCGTCGACATCCACCCGCACAAGGTAGACCTGATCATGGGCAACGCGAAGCGCCTCGGCGCCACCATCGTCGAGGGGCTCTGTGCGGATGCCCGGGAGGTCGGCAAGTCCCTGACCGGTCGGGCGGACGCAGTCCTCTGCGATGTGCCCTGCTCCGGCCTCGGCACCCTCGCCCGCCGCCCCGACGCCCGCTGGCGCAAGACCGCCGGCGACTCAGCCGCCCTGGTTCCGATCCAACGGGCCATCCTGGAGAGCGCCGCGCTCGCACTCAAACCGGGCGGGGTGCTGGTCTACAGCACATGTACCCTCCAGCCCGCCGAGAATGAGGAGATGGTGGCGGCCTTCCTGCAGGACCACCCCGACTTCCACGCGGACGATCTTGCCCCTCACCTGCCCGCAGGACTGGATCCCGCGGGGGCCTATCTGCACCTCTACCCGCATATCCACGGGACGGATGGGTTCTTTATCGCCCGTCTGAAACGGGAACCCTGAAACGAGAGAGGAAAGCAGCGCCCGGGGCGAGAATTTATACCGCTGGCTCTGCGCCACGCCCTGTCTGGCGCTCGTTCAAGAAAGAGGGATCGCATGACGCTGGAATCCAGCTACACGCCGCTGCGCCTGGCAGACCCGGAACTCCTCTTCGCCGCCATGGGCAAGCGCCCGCTCGTCGGCATGACGGTGGACGAAATGGCGGCCTTCCTGGGGGAGCTCGGTGAGCCGCGCTTTCGCGCCAAGCAGCTCTTCCAGTGGGTCTACGCCAAGGGCGTCAAGCAATTCAGCGAGATGACCAACCTCTCGCTCGCCCTGCGCACCAAGCTCGAACAGAAGGCCATGCTGGTCCTCCTGGAGCCGGAGACCGAGCAGCACGCCGATCCGACGGAGACCACCAAGTATCTCTTCCGCCTGGCCGATGGCCAGAAGGTCGAGTCGGTGCTCTTGCGGCACGACTATGGCAATGCGGTCTGCGTCACCACGCAGGTGGGCTGCCGCATGGGTTGCACCTTCTGTGCCTCAACGTTCGGCGGATTGGTCCGCAACCTGACCGCCGGCGAGATCGTCGACCAGATCATCATGGCGGGCCGGGACCTGCCCGCAGGTCAGCGAGTTGGCCATGTGGTGCTGATGGGCTCCGGCGAGCCCATGGAGAATTATGAGGCCGTGCTGAAGGCCATCCGGCTCATGCACGCGGCGGACGGGCTGAACATCGGCTACCGGCATATCACCATCTCCACCTCCGGCCTCGTGCCGGGGATCAAGCAGCTGGCGGCTGAAGGCCTGCCCATCACACTGGCCGTTTCGCTCCACGCCCCGAACGACGACCTGCGGACGCAACTGATGCCCGTTGCCCGCATGTGGTCGTTGACGGAGGTGCTGGAGGCTGCGCGGGAGTATGGGGAGCAGACCGGGCGCCGCGTCACCTACGAGTACATCCTGATCGCGGACCTCAACGACAACCCGGAGCATGCGTATGAACTGGGACGGCTCCTCAAGGGTTCGCTGGCCCACGTCAACCTGATTCCGATGAACCCTGTAGCCGAGCGTCCCCAGTACCGCCGTCCCGCCCAGAGTCGAGTGAACGCCTTCCGCGACCTGCTCGAGCAATCCGGCATCACTGCGACGATCCGCCGGGAAATGGGCGGGGACATTGACGCTGCATGTGGGCAATTGCGCAACCGCGTTGCCCGTCAGCGCGGCGCTGCGAGGAGTTGAGCCAGGTGAGGCTAGCGATCAGCCACCGCTCCGATCCCGGACTCGTGCGCACCAGCAATCAGGACGCCTTTTCCGTCGACATCCTCGACCCGCGCCAGAATGCGGCGCTGTTGGTCGTGGCCGACGGCATGGGCGGATACGAGGGGGGCGAAGTCGCCTCCCGTATTGCCGTGGAGACCGTGCGGGTTCGTGTGCAGGGCAATGCGGCCAACTGGGCGGAGAAGGGCTGGCTTGGCGAGGGCCTGGCGGAGGCCATCCACCAGGCCAACCAGGCGATCTTGCAGGCGCAGACCGAGCAGCCGGAGCTGGGAAACATGGGCTCGACCCTGACTGCTGCCCTCGTCTGGGGCGAGCGGATCTATCTCGGCCACATCGGCGATAGCCGCGCCTTCCTGGTCGGCAAGGAGAACGCCTGGCAGATCACCACCGACCACAACGTGGCGGGGGAACTGTTTCAGAGCGGTCATCTCACGGCGGACCATGCGCCCGTTCCTCCCCAGCGCCACGTGCTTACGCGGGCGCTGGGAGTCGGCGCGATGCTGGTCGTTGAGCGCCATGAGGTCGTGTGGCAGAAGAGCGACCTGCTGGTCCTCAATACCGATGGCCTCACGAACCTGGTCCGCATTCCCGAGGTCCAGGCGCTGGCCCAGGAAGTGGACTTCATCGAACTGGCAGACCGCCTCGTCGCTCTGGCGAACGAGCGTGGTGGACACGATAATATCACGGTGCTCCTCGCCCGCTGGGAGGGATAGCCGCGCATGATTGGCAGGGTGCTGGGTAAGCGTTATAGAATTGGTGAGCGGCTGGGCGGCGGCGGCATGGCCGTAGTCTACCGCGGCGAGGACCTGGAACTGGGCCGGCCGGTCGCGGTCAAGATTTTGCGCGGCCAGTTCGGTGGCGATGAGGACTTCGTCCGGCGCTTCCGCCGCGAGGCGCAGAACGCCGCCAGCCTTTCGCACCCCAACGTGGTGCAGATCTTTGATGTAGGGCAGGAGGAGGACCTCTACTACATCGTCCTGGAACTGGTGGAAGGCAAGAGCCTCAAGGAAGTGATTCAGGCGCAGGGGCCGCTGCCCGTGGGCGAGGCCGCCCGCATCGGTATGGAGATCCTCTCGGCCCTGGCCCACGCCCATCAGAACCGAATCGTCCACCGGGACGTCAAGCCCCACAACATCCTGATTTCGGTGAATGGGAAGGTCAAGGTCACCGACTTTGGCATCGCGCGCGCCACCAACACGGACACCGTGACGCATACCGGCTCGATCATGGGCTCGGCCCACTATTTCTCGCCGGAGCAGGCCAACGGCCAGCCCACGGGCGAGAAGTCCGATATCTACTCCATGGGCATCGTGCTCTTCGAGATGGTGACGGGCACGGTGCCGTTCCAGGGCGAGAGCCCCATCACCGTGGCGCTCAAGCACGTCCGGGAGCGGGTCATCCCGCCGTCGCGACTGAACGCCGAAGTCCCCGTGGAGATGGATGAGATCGTGCTGCGGGCGCTCATGAAGGACCCCGCACACCGCTACGACTCCGCCGATGATATGCGCCTGGCCCTGCAGCGCTTCGCCGAAGCGCACGCCGCCGGACTGACCCACATGAACTCCGGCGACTTCCCCACCATGGATCTGCGGGCGCTGAGGACCCGCAAGGTCCGGCCGGACATTCCGTCGGTGGACGAGCCTGATGATGATGAGGGCGGACCCCGGCAGGGACGGGTCAGGCAGGCCTACCGCCGCCGGACCTCCCCCTGGGTCTGGATCGGCATCGTCGCCGCCGTGGTGGTCCTCGGCATCGGGGCGGCCGCCTGGACGCTGATCGCCTACCTGGATGTGCCCATTGTCGACGTGCCGGACGTCACCAACCTGACCCTGCCGGAGGCGAAACGCAGGCTCAGCGATGCAAAGCTGAACTCCGAGGTGCGCAACCTGCTTTACAGCAACGACGTGCCGACAGAGCAGGTGATCAAGACCGATCCGCCTGCCCGGACGCCGGTCAAGGAAGGCAAGCTGATCTACCTGGACATCTCCAAGGGGCCGGAGAAGCAGCGACTGCCTGACGTGCGCGGATTCTCGTTGGATGAGGCCAGGCTCCGGTTGGAAAACGCGGGCTTCACCCCGGGCGACACCCGCTATCGCTCGGCTCCGGAGGTTGAAAAGGATATCGTTGTGGATATGGTACCACCGGCTGGCACTGACGCCCTGCCGAAGGCCCGGGTTGACTTGATCGTGAGTCAAGGCCCGCTCCGGGTCCCGCCCCTGGTGGGCAAGAGCCTGGTGGAGGCCCGCCAGCTGCTCCGGGATGCTCAGCTGGTGGAAGGCAAGATCGAGAATCGAGCCGATCTGCTGCGGCCTCTGGGTATCGTGCTGGCCACTCGGCCTGAGCCGGGCACGCGGATCACACCAGGGCAGACCGTGGACCTGGTCATCTCCCAGGGCGCCAACGCCGGGAAGCCGTTCACGAAGACCGTCACCATCCCGACGGATCCCGCCAAGTTCTACGATGTGCAGATCGTCATGGTCGACACCGTCGGCGGCGTCTCCAACGAGCAGACTCTCTTCGAGGGCCGGGTTCAGGGTGGCAAGACTGTCACCGTGCAGGGCCAGTTCTTCGGCTCTGCATCCCTGCGGGTGAACGTCGACGGCAAGGAACAGGGGTCCATCCCGCTGCCGTAGCGGTGGCCCCGGAAGGAGGCTCCCCGTGCCCCTAGGTCAGGTGATCCGTTCGCACAGCAATCAGTTCTACGTGGTGGTGGAGGGCCGGGAGGTCCTCTGCCGGCCGCGCGGCAAGCTTCGGATCCAACACCAAACTGTCCTGGCGGGCGATCAGGTCGAGGTCCACATCGAAGGGGCGGAGGGCCGCATCGAGCGGGTACTACCTCGCACGACCGTGTTGGAGCGCCCGGCTGTGGCCAACGTTGACCAGGTGCTCATCGTCTTTACCCTGCGGGAACCTGAAGCTGACTACCCATTCCTGGATCGGGTGCTGATCCACGCAGAGCGGGTGGGCATTGATACGACCATCGTGCTCAACAAGACGGACCTGCTATCTGAGGCCGAGGTCGAGCAGTTCTGTCTGACCTACGGCAAGCTGGTGGGGTATCCGGTGATCCCGATGGCCGCAAAGCTGGGTCAGGGGCTGGCGGACCTGGTGCCGCTGCTGCCGGGCCGGACCTCCGTGCTGGCGGGGCACTCCGGCGTGGGCAAGTCCCGGTTGATCCGAGCCC
>DAHVXO010000260.1 GCA_027356675.1 Symbiobacteriaceae bacterium
GGTGCCACCGGTGGCGACATTCTTGCCGTCGACCTGATCCAGGCCGGCAAGGAAGTCGTCATCCGTGATGTGACGATTGGCGTGGAGAACCGGGAGCATGGCGACCGCGTCATTCAGGCCATCTCGGCGCTGCCCGGCGTCAAGGTCATCAATGTGTCGGATCGGATCTTCCTGGCTCACCTGGGCGGGAAGATTGAGGTGACCTCCAAGGTGCCCGTCAAGACCCGTGAGGACCTTTCCATGGTCTATACCCCCGGCGTGGCGGAGGTCTGCAAGGCGATCCATGCCGACCCCAGCAAGGCGTTCACCCTGACCATCAAGAAGAACTGCGTCGCCGTGGTTACGGACGGCACAGCTGTGCTGGGCCTGGGCGACATAGGCCCCGCCGCTGCCATGCCGGTCATGGAGGGCAAGGCGATGCTCTTCAAGCAGTTCGCCAACGTTGACGCCTTCCCGATCTGCCTGGACACCAAGGACCCGGACGAGATCATTCGCATCGTCCAGGCGCTGGCGCCAACCTTCGGCGGTATCAACCTGGAGGACATTAGCTCGCCGCGCTGTTTCTATATCGAAGAGAAGCTCAAGGAGCTCCTGGATATCCCGGTCTTCCACGACGACCAGCACGGCACGGCCGTGGTCGTCCTTGCCGGCCTCATGAACGCCGCCAAGGTGGTAGGCAAGCAACTCGAAGACCTGCGCGTTGTGGTGGTTGGCATTGGCGCTGCCGGTGTCGCCATCTCCAAGATGCTGATGCTCGCCGGTATCACCAACATCGTCGGTGCTGACAAGGCAGGCATTATCGAGCGGGGCAAGGCTTACCCGACCAACGTCATGTGGCAGTGGTACGCCGAGCACACCAATCCTGATGACCGCAAAGGCACCCTGGCGGATGCCATCGCCGGGGCGGATGTCTTCATCGGCGTCTCCGGTCCGGGCGTACTGAAGGTTGAGCACTTGAAGACGATGGCCAAGGATCCCATCGTTTTTGCGATGGCCAACCCGACCCCGGAGATTGATCCGGAAGAGGCGGCCCCGTATGTGCGGGTGCTGGCGACGGGCCGGTCGGATTATCCCAACCAGGTCAACAACCTGCTCTGCTTCCCGGGCATCTTCCGGGGCGCCCTGGATAGCCGGGCCCGGCAGATCAACGAGGCCATGAAGCTGGCGGCCGCCAAGGCCATCGCCTCCGTGGTTTCGGCGGAAGAACTGCACGAGGAGTACATCATCCCCAGCGTCTTCAACAAGAAGGCGACCGAGGTGGTGGCGCATGCCGTGGCGGAGGCTGCTTACGAGACCGGGGTCGCCCGGCGGGAACGGCGCGATACCCGGCAGTTGGAGCGGACCATCGGGGATGACTAGGACGTAAGGCACTGCATGCAGGGAGACCGGGGCAGCCCGGTCTCCTGTTGTGTCCGGGAGTTGGTGCCGACCGTCTTAAAGGCAGGAGCGCCGGCGAATCAGGTAGAAGACCGTTGATTGGAGGTGAGGACTACGCCTGGTCGTAGCCTGATGCGCCGAGTCCTCTTGTTGACCGCTGCCATCGTGATTGCCTGTGCGCAGGCCGTGTCTGCGCTCTCGTATTATGCACCGGTGCCCCAGGGGACCGTGGGATTGTCGCGCCCGCCCATCACCCAGCAGATCACGCTCGGCAACGGGGAGAAAATCGTTCGGGCGCAGATGTGGCTCGATGGCGTGCGGGTACAGCCGACCTGGAATCGCACCGGATTGGTGAGCTACATACCGGCGGCCCCGCTTTCAGCGGGGTTGCACAGCGTGAAGCTGTCGGTGGAGGTCCAGCCGGCCAATCCGTCGTTCGTCTATGACCCGGTGGTCAGCGAGTTTGCCTTCCGGGTGGTAGCGGGGGCGCTGGATCAGTTGCCCGCAGCCGGTCCCGAGGAGCAGCGGGCGCTGGAGCGGGTCAATCAGTATCGGGCTGAGGCGGGGATGCCGCTTCTGGTTTATTCGGAAGCGCTGGGCGCGGCGGCGAAGGCTCACGCCCAGTATCTCGTGGCCAATCCGGGGCAGCGGGCGCGGGATCCGCACCACGAGGCGGAGGGAACGCCGCTTTACTTCGGCACATCGCCCGGCGACCGCTCGCACTACTATGCGTTTGACGCTGGTGTGGCTGAGGTGATCAACTTCGCCCAGCGGGCCGAGGAGGTCGTGGATGGGTGGATGGAGACGCTCTACCACCGGATCCCGCTGGTGCATCCCGGGTCGGCCAGCGCCGGGTACGGGCTGGCCGGGGGCCGTGATGGCATGGTCAACGTGATGGAAGTCGGGACCACGAACGATAGCTCGGGGTTGTCCGCCTGGCCGTACCCGGGCCAGATCGGCGTACCCACCGAGTGGGACGGAGCGGAGACCCCGGACCCGTTTGACCTGTACCCCGGGGTGGCCCGGCCGGTGGGGTACACCATTACCCTGACCTTCGGCGGGGCGGTGCGGGGGCTCACGCTGGGAACCGCGACTTTGACCGGGCCGTCCGGCGCACTCGCCGTGCTGCGGTATCATCCCGGCAACGATTCACGGCTCAAGGATACGGTGGCCATGATTCCGGCGGCGCCGCTGGCGCCGGGGGTCACGTACTCGGTGGTCTTTACCGGCACGGTGGATACGGGGCAGGGACCCCAGCCCTACGAGGGCCGCTGGTCCTTCACGACGGCGCCCCAGCGCCCGGTGTTGCTGAAGAACCGCACCGTGACGTCGCTCAGCGACGGGACGGTGCGGGGCATTGCGGTGGAGGGGACCGGGTTTGGCCCGGGGCTCAAGGTCTACCTGGGCGGGCTGCCTGTGGAGGGGTTGCAGGTAGAGTCGGCGTCGCGCATCTCCTTCAAGCCCCCGGTGGGCTTTACCGGCGGCGAGGCGGACCTGCTGGCTGTATCTGCGGGTGGGACCGAGGCCACGTGGCCCCGGTTCCTGACCGGCAACGACGCCTTCCGCTTCCCGGGGGCCTGGACGGCCTTCACTGCCGTACCGCTGACGGTTCAGGGGATGGGGGCGGGCGCGCCCGCACTCGTGCACAGTTCGGGGGCCGTCCTGCTGCCGGCGCAGACGCTTTCGGCTCTGGGGGGGCGGGTCACCGCCGTCGATGAGATCGACCGGTCCTACTGGTCGGTGGGGGACAAGTCTGGCGACTACACGCTGGGGCGGACGATCGCCAGGGTCCAGGGCCGTGAGTTGAACCTGGCACTCCCGGCCCTGAGCTACGGCGGGTCCACGTACATCGATGCCGACTTCGTGCGGCGGCTCACCGGGGCAGATGTCCGGGTCGGTGCCGACCGGGCCGTTGTCAGCCTGGTCGTCGCGGGCATGTTTGATATCTCGGCGCACTGGGCGCGGGACTCGATCGTGCGGCTGCTGCGGGCGGGGATCGTCAGCGGTTACGGGGATGGCTCTTTCCGGCCCGACGCAACCTTGACACGAGCCGCTTTTGTGAAGATGCTGGTCGGGGCCAGGGCCGGGCTCTTGCAGCCCGGGGACTCCGGCGGGTTCACGGACGTGTCCAATCACTGGGTAGTTCAGCAGGGGTACCTCGGGGCCGCGGTCCGGTCGGGCCTCCTGGTGGTCTCGGAGTATGACGGGTGGCAGTTTGAGCCGGACCGGGCGATCTCCCGGGAAGAGATTGCCGTGATGGTGACCCGGGCCCTGGGGCTGGATGCGGCGGCAGCGGTCCGGCGCATCGCCCTGGCCAGTGGGAGCACCACGCTGGCCGGCAAGGTCTTCACGGATGCTGAGCTCTGGACCCGGGCCGGGTATACGGCCACGGCGATCGAGCAGGGCATCGTGACCGGGTACCTGGAGGCGGACGGTACGTACACCTTCCGCCCGACCCGCCCGGCGACCCGAGCTGAGGCGGCGGTCATGACGGTCCGGACGCTGGATCGCTAGGCGGCAATGCAGTCAAACTGTATGGGGAAAGCATGCCCTTCCATACGATCGGTTTGCGCACCGTGTCAGTAAATATGACATATCTATCGGATTGATGTTAACTTGTTTAACATACATGCCGGGAATCATTCCGATTACCTGACATGACGTTGACATGAACCATTGACGGTGGGCCACCCCTTTGGTTACGATCCAGATGTCTGATGGCAATGTCAAGTCCCAACCAGCAGACAGAGGGGTGACGAACATGGTCCCACTCCCGGAGGGGGTCGTCCGCATTCCGCTGCCGACGCCACTACCTGTCGGCGAGGTGAACGCGTACCTGCTCATGGGGCAGGTCCCGACCCTGGTCGATCCCGGCCCGTGCACGTCGGAGGCCCTTACGGTTCTGCAGGAGGGCCTGCGTCAGGTGGGCATCCAAATGGGGGATCTCTGGCAGATCATCATCACCCATCCCCACGTGGACCATCTCGGATTGGCCTCAGCAGTTGCCGCCAAGAGCGGCGCCCGCATCCTGGCGCATCGCCAGGCCGTCAATCTGCTGGCCGACCCGGTCGGCTCTGTGCATCACACCGTCCGCTTTCTGCGGAACTGGGGCGAACGGCAGGGAATCCCGTCGGACAGCCTCAGTCAATTGGCCTGGGGATATATCCGCTGGGCCGGAATGGCTGAGCCGGCAGAGGTTCACGAGGTCCTGGAAGACGGCGAGACGGTCATGGCCGGCAACGACTTTTGGCGCGTATTATACACGCCGGGGCACAGTAGCGGACACATCTGCCTCTACCGTGAGATGGATGGCACGCTGATCAGCGGTGATCATCTCTTGCCCAAGACCGTTTCCAGCACCTTGATCGAGCCTGCCGGGGGATCCCTTTCAGAGCGAATCCGCTCTG
>DAHVXO010000268.1 GCA_027356675.1 Symbiobacteriaceae bacterium
GCTCCAACTCGGGGGTTGGCCAGGTCCTGGACAATCATCGGAGACAGGGAAGAGGCAGTTTTGCCGCTGCCCGTGGGGCCCACCACCGCAATGTGCATCAACCTGTCCAGCATGTAGAGGTAGATTGGGGCCTCGTCTTCCTTATCGTCCACCAGGCCCAGGCGCAGGTCCGCCGGAACCGGCTTGCCGTCGCCGATGAATGGGACCGTGCCTTTGGCGACGTACTTCCGCCCCCACTGCATCAGAGCCCCGGCAGTCATCGCACCGGCCCACGACATTGGAACTGCCGCGCTCCAGTGCAGAAGTCGGGGGGCCAGCAGGGGACCCAGGTCCTGGATGAACCAGGGAACCGCGGCCAGGGTGAGGGCGCCCGCGGCCAGCGCTGAAGTGCCGGTCAGAAGGCCACCCCCCAGCCACACGACCCAACGGCGAACCGCCCTGGTCGGATCATCAAACAGGTACAGGCCACCAGCCGTGGCCAGGGCTCCGCCAACGGCAAAGAAGGGCAGCGTGGAGTGCGGATGATGCCAGAGGAGAGCCCACTGTGTCAAGCTGGCGACAGTACCTGCGCCGGCCAACGCGACAGCGGCTGACTGTTTGGGCTCCAGTTGCGAGAAGGGCATGGCAAACGCCCCCTTTACTTTGAAAGACCGATGGTTGCGGCTCTGGGTCAGGGAATCTGGCGTAAGAACTCCTGCATGGTGATGGTCTCCCAGTCCGAATGCTCATCTGGGCACCAATCAAGCCTTTGGAGTGCACCTGTAAGGTCTGGGGCCGGATCCATCCCACCGTCTCCGGATGCAGCTTGACCGTGGGATATGGGGCCGGAGAGATTTCCCGGCCGATTTGCGCGGACGAATGCGATTCGTCCCTTGCCGTCCGTCCGGTCAACAAGCCGCCACAAATGATAGGCCTCAACCCTGTCCCGAACCAGCACGATGCACAAGGGATATTCTGTGTAATGCAGCTTGGCTTGGGCTGCCCAGGAGAGAACCTGCTGCCACGCTGCGATATCGCCGAGGGTGGCGACGCCCTTCACGGGGGCGCCCTGACCCAGGGCTCCGGTAAGGATCGCATCCAGTTGCGCCTGCGGTGAGGGGGCCAGACCGAGGGCGTAGGGCCGCAGGAAGTGATCAAAGGTCCAGGCAAGGGCTTCGTACGTGTCGATGTACCACGAGAAGCCGGGTGGCATGTACTGAGAAGCCAGCTTTTCGCACGCTTCGTCTCGGAGGCGATAAACCCGGTCATGCAGCTTTCGGGGACTGGTGTCGGTACAGTACCAAAGCACGCCACGCAGCGGGGCCGTTGGGAATTCGTACTCTGCCGGCACGGCCAACCCACGATGGAAGGCCTCAATCCATATCGGGACCTGCTTTTGAAAACGTGAGGCAAGCACCGCAGGCTTGATCGTGCCGAGATCGGCTTCGATGCCGAAGGCCATGTGCTTGGTCCGGATTAGCGCGTCTGGACGCAAACCAAACCGTGGCGCCGGCTTTTGGGCCTGGAGGGCCTGTGCAGCCAAGTCCTCTTCTCTTTCTAGCGCAAACGCAAGGTCGCGCTCGGGAACCCACGCGAATGCCTCCGGCTTCTCCCCAATGGCCCTAAGGACAGCGCCAGCTGCCACGAAGGCATGGTCGTGGCCTTGGGGTCGAAGTTTGTGTGCCTTGATATAGCCAGGGAGGGGGTCTCCATCGTCGCTGAAGCGTTCTTCAGGCACCATTCCCTTTCGGAGCAGTACCTGGATGCCCTTGCCAGTCAGTGTCACCTTTCGGCCCCAGGGCGTTAACGGCTCAGCGCTGCTATGTGATGACCCGTACAGGTTCCCGCCAAACGCGGGCTCGATCCGAATTACGCCAAACCTTTCCGATGCCAGGAGCCGGAGTCGCGTCTCACAGGGGGTGCCGAGACCACGCTCGGGGAGGTCAGTCCACCGCTTGTGGAAGAAGACGGCGGCAATCTGCCGCGTCGAAAGGGCGCGGGCCAAGTAGAGGCAACGAAGAATGGCGAGATCCCGTCGGGTGAACCGGGTGAGCTGGGAAGAAAGTGGCAGCCTTGCCTTCCCCGATGCGGGCCGCGACTCAGGGGACTCCCCCGCATTTCGTGACTTTGACACAGTTAATATATCACCACCTATGCTAATGCTAAAGTCACCCGAGAGAACTGTCAAGACGATCTCCCACCTGGTCCTCTGGTATGGTCTTGTCATCAGGTCCCACCGGGTAGAACTTACAGGGCAGGTCATACCGGTAGTTCCGGGTAAATGCAGTGGGTAAGGGTGTGAAAGACCAAACCCGCTGCCACCATCTCTCACATGGGCTGGCGGATACGGTCCCCCCCGTGGCAGACCCCACCGCTATTGCCACTGGGGTCCAGCGGGGGGGCGTGCCACTGGGGTTTGCCACTAGGGTGTACCACTGGGGTCCGCCACTGGGGTCCGCCACTGGGGTTTACCGCTGAGGTTTGCCACTAGGGAGTGGCAGGGAAGGCCTGAGCAGCCCGCCGCCTCACCCCTGGCCCGAGCCCCACCAAGATCATCAGTGTCGCTGAGTCGTACGTTTGCGGATCGCACGGGTCTCACCACCAGGAGTCTTAACCAGTCCCCCATTTCCCGGCCGGTCAGGGCTGGAGAGCCGTATCGCCGTTGGGCTGAAAGGCATCGGCATTGTCGACCGCTCCGTGTGATTTCCGGCTGACTTCCGCCCTGACAGGCTCTCTGATTCTCCCTGGTTCTGAGTGTCCTTATCACGCCGCGGCTCCTGTTCCATGCGGCGCTGTTCATCAACCCGTGTCGGACTGTCTATTACCGCAGCTTCGCTCAGACGCTTCATCGGCCGTGCTCACATCCGGATTTCCTATATCCCCGCCCCCCCTATTCGATTGAGGCCGAGGCTTGGAGTGCCCACCGCCCTAAGGCTTGGAGCATGCGCCGAAATGTCCCTCTTGGCTTGTTTCTGGCTTGTTTATGGCCGGTTACACTGCCTGTTTTTGCCCGGATTCCAAGGAAGAACGCCTTCCGACACCGACAACTGTGGGGTATGCCATAGCGTCGGCTACAGGGCTTTGCGCGGGAGGCCGCCGGCTGTTGAGGAGAGCCCAGGCAGGAGTAACGGGCAAGTGTCACTCGTTCAGGACGCTGCAGTAGCGCCGCAATACTGCGGCATAAGGACTTCCCTGGGGAGCGGGGGCACGTAGCAGTAGTGCGGCGATAGCGCGGCAATAATGCGGCAGTACCGAATGCAAAGATTGCGGGGTGGGCGCCGACTGCGCCCACCCCGCTTTTTTCCTGTGTGCTATTTCTGTTGCAGTTCTTGACGGACAGCCCCCCAAACCCAGGCCGGGCCACGGCGGGACCATCCGGGTTGTGTCCGTGGGGTTGACAAGGCGCGTGCCGCCTCCAGGACGACGGCGATCACTAGGACGATCAGCACAGGGGAGAATGCCAGTTTCCCCAGTTGCATGACTACGGGTATGGGGGCCAACCACGCGGCCAGGCCGGCTGCACAGGTGAGCACCATTAGGAGTCCGATCACCTGTCTCCCAGCCCGGCGGGTGGCGATTTCGCTGAGCCAGGCGTCGATGTCAAACGCACTGACGAACCTCGCCACCTGGAGCGGAGTAACGTCGATCGTGTGACCGGTCATACAGCTTTCGAGCACATACCCGAGATATGTCGCCCAGCCGTCCCACTCCGGACATCCCGCTACATGGCGCAGGATCGCACGAGCCGCGCCCCACGGAAGGTCCTGCTCGATGGGGCCGTAATCGCCGTGTAGGGGTGTCCACCGACCGTCGCCGAGATCCATTTCCACCGTCAGGACATAGTGCCCTTCGCGATCTCTAGTATGGCGGGTTATTCTGTATTCGTGCGCAGGCAGGATGCTCACCTCATCCTCATCAGTGTCCACTGCTGACTTGACCAAGTGCCCGATCCCCTTGGCGATATTTCGCCGACAGCGAGAGGAAGTTCATACCAAAAGCATGAATCTCCCCGTGAAGGGGATTGCCGAATGGTATTCCCAACACGGTGGGGGCGAAGTTCGGGCCCCCCAGGCGGGGCACCAGGTCGAGGTGCCTGGCGGAAGCGTAGTGGTGCATCGAGCCGCCTCAGTTGGACGGTAATCCGATGCAGATACGCGCCTGGGGGCAAATCGCCTGGGCTAGGCCCCACCGTTTTTCGGAACCGGGCACAGTATGACCCTCTTCCACTCACTTCCATTCCGAACCTGCGAACTCCTGCTGCATCAGTGACCAGTGACCCAGTGAAGACAGCGGAAGTCTGGCCCCCCTTCGGTGGGAGGGCCAGCCGCTATTTTCCGGGCTGAGATTTTCGCCAGGGATTGTTGCGCGTCTCCGGCGCTTGGTCAGGGCGCTTGAAGGGGTTTGATCCTGGTGAGAAGACCTGACCCACCACGGCGCCCGGTGCGGCTTCCGTGCCCATGTCCGATGCCGCCGTATTGAGGAGTGCCTTTGCCCGGGCCGCCCGTGCGGTTTCCTGCTCCCGTAGCCTTACCTCTTCCTCCTTGGCCGTACGGAGGATGTCTGCCACTCTCTGGGGCATTTCGAGTCCGCTTACGCCCAAGTAGAGCATCGTACTAGGGTGGTTCCACTGGCCTATCCCTAGCTTGTCGTCGTCACGGTTTGGCGCGAGCGACCGCAATGTACTTTCCACTGCATCGCGCAGCTTCGCATCATTGGCCGGCCGGTTTGCGCTGCGCATCAAGGTGCCGCCCCAGAACGAGGCGGTTGAGAAGTCGTACCCGGTGCTGAACAGTCCCCCCGCCACCGCCTGCCGGGCTTCTTCTCCCAGCTGGCCGTAGTCCGCTTGGCCATCCCACTTCAGGCGGGCGTAGGTCACGCACGCCCCTGAATAGAGTAGAAGTTTGCCGAAATCGGCAGCGTCGAAGTTCACATCACCGTTGGCATTGCTGGCGATCACGTTCATCTCGTGGAAGTGCTCTGACACGACCTGGTTGCCCCAGGCCATCCAGTCGTTGCGCTCTCCGGCAGCCTTCCATTCCCGGTACAGCAGACCGTTGTCGATCAAAATGATGGAGTTGATCCGGCGGCGAAGGACGTCCGGAGAGAGTTGAGACAGGGGACCTCTGGGCTGCTCTGCCATCTGCCGGAGGATGGCCAGGAGCGCCTTTGCTGCGTTTATGTGCTGCCGAGGGCCATCTTCTGGCCGCGGCAGGGTGAGAATCAGCCCGCAAGGTCTCGGCATGAATCCTTGCTTGATCCAATCGAGCAGTCCCCAAATGAGGCCCGTACCGGTACCCCCGCCCAGCCCGGCTGCAATCATCAGGTAGGGAGCATCGCTGGCTGTCGCGTCCAACAGATCGTACAGGTTTGACTGATTCTCTGTACTCTCGTCGAGCAGGGCGGCTTTCACCAATTCAGGCATACGGCCACCGCCAGCCTCGACCCCCCGAATCTGGTAGAGGGAGTTGCGAGGGATATTCCGCAAGGACTGGAGATCGCCGGCGTAGCTGTTCACAGCGCAGCACCTGTAGTAGGGGGATCCGTCTCGTTTCGTGAAGCCAGCCAGCAGGACGACCAACTTCCCGCCAAACTGGCCAAGACCTACGCAGGCGAGTGGCACGGTGAGGTGGTTGGTCATCACGCGGTTGATGTATTGCAGTTCTTGATTGGGCACAAGAGCCCCCTCCTTTACCTCAGTTCCCCGTCGTCAGTCAAGGTACCGTCCTGGGCCAGAATGTCGCCCATTCGAAAGCCATTTTCTTCGTTAATCTTGTAAACCGTAGCGGGACCTTCCGGGGTCATGTCGATCAGTCCCGGAACGTACAGCGCCATGATGTGCGAGTCGACAACGGACCTGCTCATCTCCGGATACTGGCGGCACGCCTTGATCAACCCGTCTTTAGTGAGGCCGTGTGGCTGCGCTTTCACGAGAATGGACAGGAGCACCAGGTGCCGCCTGCTGAGCCTGGACCGAATGAAACGAAGTGTGGGTTCATCGAGAATCAACGGTCCCCCCTCCTCCTTCCTGGACCCTCTTGGTGAAAACGTACTGCCGCAGTAGTGATGCAGTATGCTGGCGCGAGAACCCAGCCAAGAGAAGTCCCGGGGGCAATTACTGTCATACCGTCATTCTATACAACTTTAGACTAATACGAAAGTCGCTCGGGTGTGAAAGTCAATCCTGCTGCATGGACAGAGGGGCATGATGCTCGAGAGCATCATGCCCCTCCACTGTGTCGCACCGCTATGCGGCGTGTTTCGGACCTGTCAGTTGCTTTTCGCGCCCTCGTTTCCGGTGCCAGCGCTTATTCGCCGTCACCACGGCTGCGACCACCCCGGACGGCATTGCCAGACGTCCCGCAAGCGTCGTCAGCCAGTGGGCCGAATTCGGTGTCCGCAGGCGCCAATACGCCACATACTCGGTGAGGACGATCCGGACCTTCCCGGGATTGCAGCCGAGCCATGAGGCAACGCCGCAAACGGCCTCGCCGAAGTCATGGTCACCGGCGGCCCAGACCTGCCGCACGAGCCCTGGAGTCAGCGGAGCTCCGGACCGAAGGGCACGCTGTACTTGAATGGCAGCCCCTTTGATCGCGCGGGAGTCGCTGTATATGGCACGGCGCAAGGCCTGGAAAAACTGATGCACCAGGTCTCTGGCCTTCTTCAGCGTCCTCAGAACTTGAATAACGAAGCCATTCCAAACCGGCGTCGGTACTTGTACGGACCCGGCTTTGGATGCGATCTCTACCCCGCGGTCGCTCACCGCCACATGAAGGGCCGCATTGCTTGGCCCCCATAGATGAGCCACACTCCGAGCCCCTAAGTCTCGGTGATCCGGGAGTAGCGGCTGGGCGGCCATTCGCCAGCCCGCCGCAGGCCTCCTTCCCCCTCCCCCTTGCCCGTCAATCCGGGCGAAGCGGCCAAGCGAAAGTCGCCCCGGGTAGATGGTCACGTGGCCGCAGCGGCGCGAAATCTGCGCTACCATCACGGCAGACAACAACCCCTTTTTGGCTCACGGCCGTTCAAATACAACGATGTCCTCTGTGACGGGGATCGGATGCCCGGTCTGACGGGATTCAAGCCGCTGGAACCACGAAGCCCGCTCGTGAATGATGCCCTCGCCGTCGACCCGGAAGAGCAGGGCGGTTCGCCTGTGCTGGTAGACCCAGCCGGCGGCCTCCGCTGCTTCGATCATCCAGTTCAGCAGGAGCACCGGGCGCCCATCGAGCCGGATATCCCTGACCACTACAGCCTGCCACCCACCCGGCTTCACGACCTGGTGGAGCTGCTCCATGATCTGGGTAACAGCCCGGCGATATTCCTCCGGAGTCATGTACCCCAGATGCGACTGCTTGTGATTGGAACCGTAGGTCCCCTGTGAGGTCTGCGAGCGGGGACCGCCCATGGTTACAGGGCGGATCTCGTAGCCTGTGGCTGCCATGCGGGCTTCTCTGGCTTTCCGATCCCTGGCTGCGGGATGCTGACGAAGCATCGAGGCGTAGGGTGGACTCCACAGTGCCCCGTCGAACCGGCCGTCGACCAGGGTCGCCATCTCTCGGGCGTCTCCTTGGACAAGGAGTGCCTTTCCAGGTGCCCCAAGCGCGAAGTTGTGGGCCAAGTTCCAGCGTGCCTGCCGGAGCCACTGAGCATCCAGCTCTATCCCTACGCCATCGATTCCGAGCCAGCAGGCCTCGACGAGCTCCGTCCCGATGCCCGCGGTGGGCACGAGGATGCGCTCTCCCGGGGCACTGTAGCGCTGCAGGAGTGCCCTGGCCAGTTCAGGCAGCATGGTGGCGGGGTGGCGGTTCGGATCGCCTTGGTTATAGCGTCCCTTCCGTTGCCGCTCACGTGAAAGCTGTCCGGCCAGGATCAAGCAGCTCAGGTTCGGATCGTCCTGCATCCCAAGAAACGTAGACTGTACAGCCCATTCCATGCAAGTCCAACTCCTAGTGAGAGTTGGCGCTTGATGCCGGGGGCCCTAAACCCGAGGGATCCCATTGTCGAGGGGTCCGCTCCCTTTCGGCCTCCTACCCCGGCGGTCGGGGGGCGCTCATCGTCGCCCCCCTGACCGTTACGAGTGCATCAGAGGCAGTAAAACGGTACCGATGCCCGTGACGACTATCGGGCGATAACGAGAGCCAGATACTGACTCAGAGAGTCCTGGGGTAGGCCAATCACGGCCGAGGCAAGGCAGTGCTTGATGAACACTGCGTCCCCCAGGGCGCCTCGCAGCGGGTGGTCCCAGTTGATGAAAAACTGCCGGGCGTCCGCGTCCACTTCGTAGCACAGACGGCTGTGCCGTCCGTGGCAGAGGTTGATCCGGAACACCTCGCCGGCAATGTCAAGCATCTGAGTCAGACGGGAGGCCGGCAGCGTCAGGATGCGGGTGCCCATGTCCACCTGGTAGGGGACATTTGCCGGCATGTCGGCGAATTCCACGGCAAAGGCACGCAGGGCGCCCTCTGGCCGGATCTGCACCGGTTCTGCCAGCATCAGTTCTCCGTCGGCGGGGCGGTGTGCCATTAGGCGTTCCCACAGCCGGTCGTTATTGGCGGCCATGACTGCAATCGCACCGGCGGCGTCCAGGAAGGCGGTCCTTTGCGCGTCGAGCCGCTTGAGAAGCGCCTTCGCGCTGCTTGTTACCTCGCTGTGGCGAAGGATCTCGGCCACCAGGTCTTTCAACAGACCGCCCAGACCGTCCTCGGTGCCCACCAGGACCCGCCGAATCGCCCGAAATACCGGACTCTCCGGGTACAGTCCTTCACGGCCGGGCAATATGTCCCGTCGCGCATCGACCCCTTCCACGTGCAGTTCGCCCGTGATGTGGTTGGTCAGCGCGACGTGGGCAGGACCGCTGACGCAAGCCTCGGCGCCGAACCAGTTGGGGGCGCCGAGCTCCACGCCCTTCACTCGGATGGAGATGCCCCGCAGCTCCCCCGGATGGATGGCCGTTGGGGAACCCAGGAGATATCCTCTCACCCGGAGACCATCCTCCCCATCGAAGTCGACCGTACGATACAGAGAGCGCAAGTTCCCTTCAATGGCCCGCTCCGGGCAGTACACCTGCCGTTCGATCCGACGGCACGACAGTGCCAAAATGGTCTGTTGGCTGCGGTCGTGCCCCGTGTCGACGTAGACAGGAAGGGTCTGCGGCGGGTAGAGCAGCATCTGAGCGGCGTCGGCGGGATAACGCTGGGCAATCAGCCCGCCCGGATTGTGTACCGGGACCGGGCAGAGCCTGGCCAACTGCCAGAGGAAGTGCTCCAACCCGCTCTTGGCCTCGATGTTCCGCCCCCGCTTCGCCGGCGCGTTGAGACGTCTCACAACGAAGTCTTCCAGAGGGTCCATCTCGATGGTCGTACCGCTGCTGCGATACTCTCCCGGGTGAGCCGCTTCAAGTCGAACATTCCAGAGCGAACTGACCTGCGCCAGGTCGGTCTGTTCTCCGTAAGCCCGAAAAGCTGTGAAGTCGATTGTCGCCTTCAGCCAGACGCGCTCTGCTGCGAACGTATACCGGATCCGACACCGCCGCCCGGGTGGTAGGGCTATGACTGGGGATGGCGGCACCAGGCGGGGCTCCACCCCCTCCTCCCCCTCCAGTTCCCAGGAGAGGTCCGACAGGAGATGCAGGTGCTCCTGCGCCAAAGCGACGTATGGGAAGATACGGTTCACGGGCACTAGCCCGTCGCCCGGAACATCGAGCACGATGGAGTCGGTCATGGGCACGGCGCTCTTGGTGCGCACCGTTAGGTACCCACAGTAGCGCGCCGGTGACAGTGAACCGATTCCCTTGCCGCCAATCCGTTCACGGACCCCGCTCGGACTGAACCGCTTCGCCTCTGCGTTCCGGCCGATGCGCATGTAATCCATCACCAACTGCCGTGGATTCATGCCTGCGCCGTCGTCCGACACGGTGAGGCTCCGATGGTCGCAATCGATCCGGAGCACGACTTGTGTGGCGTCAGCGTCGTACGCATTGGCGATGAGTTCCTTAACGCATTCCTCGAACGTCTTGTAGCTCCCGCTCAGGTCGTCAATCACGGTACCGCTGATGGCGATGGCGGGGGCTTGTGCCCCCGCGTCCTCAATGACGTTCACAAAGATAACCTCCTGCGCCCGGCCCCCAGGGGCCGAGCAATAATGCTTGGCCCCGGGGGCTTTGGATCAACAGGATCAGAAAGGGTGCGCTGCACCCCAGGAGCACGACCAGCTACCAACCTGCCGCCTCGCTGCGGTCGTGGTGTGCCAGGGCCAGCTCCATCACTTCGATATTGTTTCGGACTAGGAGCCCGTAGGTTTGCGGCGACAGCGGCCGGCCGTCATGGAGTCGCCGCCAGTGGAAGTCACCGCCAGCGGGAGAGCAATAGAGCCACTTCCCGCGGGCTGCATACCCTGCGGCAGTGCCGGTATCGGCCCACGTAATGCCCATGGAGCGCAGATGCCGGATCACCGATGGCCTGCCCTGGCCGAGAAAGTGTTTCGGACCCGGGAGCCGCTCCTGGAGCAGCTCCGCGACCCGGTGCACCTTGTCCGCCGGGGCCATGCAGACGCTACCAATGACCCAGATTGCCCGGCCTGCCATAACCTCTTCAGCCTGACCGCTTGCTATGGCCACCGCCACAGACTCCAGGTAAGACTGTTCTTCAAACCCCTGAATAACGTACCCCCTGATCCTCTCCCACGGCGCTGCCTGTAGGGCCCGATTGGCTCTCCAGGTGATTTCGAGCGCTTCGCGGGGCTGTAACGCCACCCGGGAGAGCATCTGCGGTTCCATCGGCACATCCCCGGCCACGATGACGTCGGCGCCCAGCCGCGTTCCCGCCTCCAGGAGCCTTGGGGTCAAATCCATGCGGGCGTACTCAGCCAGCCCTTTCCGCATCCACGTTAACCGGCCGCTGTCGAGCATCAGGGGAGCACATTTGGCTCGAATGATGTCAAGAGCGCGGTCGGTCTGCAGACTGTTGCGGCGGTCCGTGTAGTGGGCCAGGGAGATTAGCGTTGGGATCGGCCGATTCGAGAGGTCCCAGCCCGCCAGGTTGCTACCCCCGTCCATCACATGGTAAAGCAGCGTCCGCTGGGTCAGCGGGGGTTCAAAGTCCAGTGCGAGTTGCGCCGGCTTTCCCGGCTTTACCATGACTCGGTACGAGGAACACCCCTGCTCTGTCACCACGCGCTCGACCGCTACTGAGACGTGGAGCCAGAGGCTCCTACCCTCTCGTTTGGCATGGAAAGTGTCAGGGAACAGAGCACATAGCAGCGCCGCGATCACCGAGCTGTTTTCGACCACGGCGGTGAGTTCAGAGAGGGACAGCCTCTGCCTGGACAGGGCCGCATTACACGAGCGGCGCAGGTCATGCGCGCAGATGCGGCGCCGTCCCACAATAAACGTTTCGCCTTCGACCTGGAATCGGTGGCTCCGCCTCCGGCCCAGAAGTGAAAACTCAATCGGCCCGCGCTGGAGGGCGGTAACCCGCCGCATGAGTCTGTCGACCTCACGGATTATCCGCTGCGTCGGGGTGTGGCTCAGGCGCCGGATCTCGCTCCGCGTCCGGATGCGACCAGGTGAAGTCAGGTGTGGGTAGTCCATCGGTACTTTTCCTCCTGCGCCCGGCCCCTACGGGGCCGAGCAGGTTAGTGCTGCGGCCCCATGTGGGGCGAATGTAACGGGGGCCCGGGTCTTAATGACGTCCGGGTGAGGGTCCTTGTCTACCAGTTGGCCGCTTCCTGGCCGAGTAACTCAGGATCCCATAGATGCCTCACATCGCTCAGCCGTCCTTCGGCTGTATCGTGGAACCCCGGCGAAGCCGGAGCCCACTTCCAAATGGCAGCGAACCGTTCCAGTGAAAGACCGGGCCCCAGACCACCAGGGCGGCGCGAGAGGTACCGCAGCACGCCCCCGGTGTCGACCGGGAGATCCAGGGTCTTTGCTTCGGGATCGGGGTACTTCGCCTGGTAGGGATACGGAGAAAGTACCTCGGCTACCATCTGTCCGAACCGGCTCGGGTGGTTGTAGACGCGCTTGATGATAAAGTTGCGTCCGCTGGCAAAAGCTCGTTCCACCCCTCTGGCTCCAGGGTCAAAAGCTACCCAGTGCACATACAGGTGAACGGCTGCGAGAAGAGGCCAGCGGTCAGGCGTCATGGCTGCCGGTACCAGGACACCACTAGGACTGCTGGAGGCGCGGCACCCGGCAGCAATCAGGTCGGTGCGGAGCGAAGCGACGGCATCTTCGTGGTACTCCGCTCCAATGTCCCTGAGCATCTGCTCCAGGACGCCGTTGCTCAAGACCACACCGCCACCGCGCGTCGGGCACAGTTCCGGGGGCAACCACTCTCCACTAAGAATGTCCTTGGCTGTGGCCACCGCAAACAACTCCTTTGGCGCTTGTTCGCCAAATATAACGACTTCCACGAGATTACCCCGCCAATAGCTGAGCCCGGAGTTGTTTATCTCCCACCGGATACGCCAGGGGCGTATCCGGTGCAATCTCCGCGGGGTGCACCCATACGGGGTAGGTCCCCCGCCGGATCAGCGCT
>DAHVXO010000273.1 GCA_027356675.1 Symbiobacteriaceae bacterium
TTGAGATCCTGGCGGTCCACCTGCGGGAAGGGCTGCACTAGGCGAGAAAGTCGAACGCCGGCAGGCGGTCCATCCGGGTCAGCACGGACTGCAGCAGCCGGAGCGCTACCGTTGCGTCCCGCAGGTCCGCCACTTCGACCGGCGAGTGCGAGTAGCGCCGTGGCAGGGTGATGGAGCCGGCCGCGATGCCCGCCGCCGCCCACGCCATGGACGCCGAGTCGTTCCTGCCGCCGGAAAAGGCGCAGACCTGAATGGGGAGGTTCGCTGCGGCGGCGGTCTCCAGCAGCCATTCCCGGACCCCGGGGTGTAGCAGGTTGCCTTGGCCGCTGGCCCAGCTCATCACCTGAATGACTGGGCCAGCACCAATCGCGACATTCAAGTCCTTGTCGAAACTCATGTCGGGGGTATCGCCGGTGGGCATGGTGTCCAACGCCAGGGCGAGGGTCGGGCGCCAGCGTTCGGCCGCAATGCCGGCCCCTTTGAGACCGACCTCTTCCTGCACTGTGAAGGCTGCGACCAGGGTGCCCGCCGCCGGGGCGCTGCCATCAAGCAAGAGTTGAAGCAAGAGTGCACACCCCAGGCGGTTGTCCACCGCTTTTCCGGCAACCAGGTTGGGGTTGCCCCCCAACGCCACCAGCGGGCTGACAAAGGCAATCGGATCGCCCACCCGGATGCCGAGCGCCGCCACTCCCGCGGCGTCCGTGCAACCGACGTCGATGTAGAGTTCAGTATGCTTGCGGGCCTGCGTCCGCTCCTGCTCGGTCTGATAGTGCCCAGCTTTCATACCGATGATGCCTGTCACACCGCGCACCCGCACCACGCGGGCCGGGAGCAGGTTGTCGATCACGCCGCCGATCTTCTCGAAGCGCAGGAAGCCGCCTCTGTCGATGCTCTTGACCATCATTCCGATCTCATCCATATGGGCGGCGATCAGCACGGTCGGTCCTGGTTGCGTCCCGGTCCGCACTGCGTAGAGGTTGCCGGCGGCGTCGCCGGTGGTCGTAATGCCTGCCTCGGCGAGCCGCCGGGCCAGGTGTTGAACCATGGGACGCTCATCCCCGGAGATGGCGTCGATTGCCGTCAGTTCTTGGAGCATTGTACGAATCGTGTCGATCATGGTCGACCGGGCCTCCTTCGGTGGCAGTGAACTCACCCGATTTGCCTTCGGCGTTGCGTACGAAAACCCCTGGGAGAACCGGAGCGCGAATCTTGACATACTATCAAACGTGACGGCCATTCGACTCGTATCAGTATGTAGGAGGTGACGCCTGTGGGCAATCCGCGGTCCCGCTCATCCCGCGGCGGCGCCGCCTGGCAGGCGCCGTTGGGGCTGGTCGCACTGGTGCTGACGCTCACGGCCCTGGCGGTCGCCTTTTGGCCCGCCCCGGTCTACGAAGTCACAGTGGGCGAGACCCCGGTTGCGTCGGGGCGTGACCCCGCAGCCCTGGCTGCCGCTCTGGCCGCCTGGTCCCGCCGGGAACTGGCTCGTCCCGTGACCCTGGAAGCCAACGGGCTGCGCTGGGAGTACAGCCGGGCCGAGTTGGGCCTGGTGCTCCGCCCTGACCTGGTGGGTGCAGCGCTTGACCGGGCGCTGGCCGCTGTGCCCCGCATCGAGCAGTGGACCAGCCGCCGCATCCGCCTGCAGCTGGCGGGGACCGACACGTGGGATCCGGAGCGCCTGGAGGCGGCCCTGGCCCCTGCCCGGGCCGCGGTGGAGCGGCCCCCTGAGCCGGCCCGGTTGCGTATCGAGAACGGCCGGCCGGTGATCCACCCCGGGACCGATGGCATCACAGTCGATGCAATCGCCGTCCTGGCGGCATTGCAGGCGCCCAGCGCCCCGACCCTGCTCCATCTGCCGGTGGCACGCAAGTCCCCCGACGTGACCCGCGAGACCCTGGAACGCCTACATATCAAGCGCCTGATCGCAGAGTGGACCACGGATTACGACCCGACCATCCCCAGGGCGGACAACGTCGCCAAGGCGGCCCTCGCCTTTAACGGCCTGATGCTGAGGCCAGGTGAGATTCTGTCCTACAACGCCACCGTGGGGCCCATCAACACAGCCACGGGGTGGAAAGAGGCCTACGTGATCGTCAGCGGCGAACTGGTGCCAGGCGTGGGCGGAGGGGTCTGCCAGGTCGCAACTACCCTCTACGGGGCCGCCCTGCGGGCCAACCTGGAGATCATGGAGCGCCATCCGCACCAGTTGGCGGTCACCTACATCGCCCCATCGCAGGATGCGGCGATCGCTCAGGGGTTCGAGGACCTGAAGCTGCGCAACACGACCCAGGGTCATCTCCTGATTCAAAGCGAAGCCGGCGGCGGACGGGTCACCTTCCGCATCTACGGCGATGCTCCCGATGATCTGCAGGTCCGTATCGAGTCGAAGGTGCTCTCGACCAAGCCCTACCCGACCCGGGTGGTCCCCGACCCCGCCGTGGAGCCCGGCACCAGGCACGTGAAGCTCCCCGGCAACGTCGGGGTCTCTTCCGAGGGCTACCGGGTCATCTATCGGGGCGGCAAGCAGGTCAAGCGAGAACTGCTCTCCCGCGATACCTACCTGCCGACCACCGAGGTGTTGGTGGCAGGACCGAGCAAGCCCTAATTGCTGGGACCGTTTCCGACAATTGCACGGCCGCTGGCCGCCAGGAAACTGGCGGCCATATGCGTAATAGTACGTAGGATGAGTTTACAGCACAAGGGGGCCGCTGATGAAGAAGATATGGCTGACCCTGATGGCAGTAGCCTATTTCGTTTTCGTCCCTGGAATCAGCCTGGCCGCAGGCCCGATTCATACCCTGCTGGACGGCCGCGAACTCGCTTTCGACGTGCCGCCGGTCATTGAAGACGACCGGACGCTCGTGCCCATGCGCGGCATTCTCGAGCCGCTGGGGGCAACGGTTGGCTGGGACCCGGTGAGCCAGACCGTAACCGCGACCCTGGGCGCAACAGAGGTCAAAGTGGTCGTGGGCGTGCGTGCGGCGTCGGTGAACGGCTCGTTGGTGTCCTTGGAAGTGCCTGCGCGCATCAACTCCGGCCGGACGCTGGTCCCGCTCCGCTTTTTCGCGGAAAACCTGGGCATGCGGGTGGGCTGGGACGGTGCGGTCCGGACCATCACCATCGAGAGCCGCGGCGGCAGCGTGGCCAACCGCGACGGCGGTACCGTGAACCGCAAGGCTGCGGCCTTTGCCGCCGAAGCCCGCAACTACCTGGGGCGGCCCTATGCCTGGGCGGGGACGAACCCCGTGACCGGCTTCGACTGCAGCGGGTTCGTCTACTTCCTGGGCCAGCAGTTCGGGCTTACCCTGCCGCGCACTTCCTTTGAGCAATACGGTGCGGGGATCGCCATCGACCGGGCGAACCTACAGGCCGGTTACCTGGTCTTTTTCTCCACCTACGCCGCTGGCGCGTCCCATGTGGGCGTGTACGATGGCAACGGCTCGTTCATCCATGCAGAATCGCCGGAACGGGGGGTTACTTTAACCCCCATGTCCAAGGTATACTGGACGGAGCGTTTCGTCGGCGCCCGCCGGATCTTCCGGTGACCGATCGGACCTCCGCGGGAGGCCCCCGATCCGCCGAACGGGGAGGGGGGCTGCCGGTGCGGTCTCGCTGGCTCACGTGGATCCTGGTGCTGGTCTTTGCCGCCGCCATGTTGGCTCTCTGGCCCTGGATGCGGCCGGCCTTTACCGGGGGCGTGCGGGCGGCCGCCGACCTGCTCGCTCGCATGGGCTGGTGGGGGCCGCTGGTCGTGATCCTGCTCCAAGTCATTCAAGCCGTGGTCTCGCCCCTGCCCTCCTGGCCGGTCACGGTTGCGGCCGGCGCCCTGTACGGGCCGGCCCTGGCCACGCTTTACAGCCTGGTGGGCGGCATGCTTGGCGCCGCCTTCAACTTCATTCTCGCGCGGCGGCTCGGCGCATCCCTGGTCCGGGCAAAGCTGGGCGAACGCTGGCTTGACCGGGCGGGCAAGCTCGGTCCGCTGCACTTCCTGGTGCTCTCCATGCTCGGACGCCTGATCCCCATCGCATCCTTCGATGCGGTAGCTTACGTGGCGGGCATCAGCCGGATCTCCCTTACGCTCTTTCTGGGTGTGGCCGTACTTGGCCAGGCACCGGCCTTCCTGGCCTACGCCTACTTCGGCAGCGACCTGGCAGCGGCCCAGAGCGCTGGGATGCGGGGCAGCGTGCTGGTCCTTCTCTTCGCGGTGCTCATCGCCGGCGGTCGCCAATTATGGCGGCGATTCTCGGCCTGAACAAGCTTGACTCCGCTACATCCGCCTGGTACAATACATTTCGCAATCCGGTCCTGCGGGTTTAGCTCAGCGGTAGAGCGACGCCTTGCCAAGGCGTAGGTCGCGAGTTCAAATCTCGTAACCCGCTCCAAAAAAACGAAAAACCTCGCTCCTTCATGGGAACGAGGTTTTTTTGCACACTTCACCCTACAAGTAACTATTGCAGGGTCACAATCGGAAATCTTACCATTGGGACAGACCTCAGCCATAGGAGCGATGTGCATGAGCAATCCCAAGAAGGGGGTCCCAGTCCCGCAGAAGTCCAGCCGCATGGGCCTGGTGGCCGGAATCGCCGTACTGGCGGTGGCCGCGCTGATCGCCGTCAGCATTCTGGCGTCGCCCAAGGCCAAGGAGAGCAAGCAGACAGCCCAGAACTACGTGGCCGAAGGCAACACCAAGGGGAAGGAGACCGCAAAGGTCAAGGTCGTCGAGTACGGAGACTTCCTCTGACACTTCTGTGCCGACGCCCACAAGGCGTTCGAGCCGCAGTTGGCGGCGTACATCGACCGTGGTGACGTGCAGTTCACCTACAAGTACATGTTAAACGACCCTGCGAACTCACCGGCAGCGGCGGAGGCGACCGAGTGCGCTGCCGAGCAGGGCAAGTTCTGGGCTTACAAGGGGACCGTCTACGATCACTTCAACAACAGGCCCTACCCGCGGGCCTCGCTGAAGCAGTGGGCCAAGAACCTGAATCTCGATACCGAAACATTCAACGCCTGCTTCGATTCCGGCAAGTACCGCAAGCAGGTCCAGAACCAATCGGCCGAGGGGACCAAGGCCGGGGTGACCGGCACCCCAACCTTCTTCATCAACGGGAAGATGGTTGTCGGGTTTGACCCGCAGAAAATCTTCGCCACCATCGACGCGGAACTGAAGAAGTAAGGCAAACTGCCGCCGTTAATCGGCGGCAGTTTCATTGGCGAGGGCTCGGCGTTCGCTACTGCGGATTGTGTTCTCCAATATGGTCAGCGTTGTCAGCGGCCCCACGCCGCCGGGTACAGGGGTCAGCGCCCCCGCGACCTGCGCCGCGGACTCGAAATCCACATCGCCCACGGTCTTCCCGTCTACAACGTTGATACCCACATCTACGATCACGGCGCCGGGCTTGATCATCTCCCCGCGAATCAGGCCGGGCACGCCCGCCGCCACCACCAGGATGTCGGCATGAGACGTATGAGCGGCCAGGTCCCGGGTCTCTTTATGGCAGACCGTGACCGTTGCATCCTCCCGCAGCATCAGCAGGGCCAGGGGGCGGCCCACCACGGGGCTGTGGCCCACGATGACCACGTCCGCGCCGGCGAGGGCGATGCCGTAGTGATGCAGCAGGCGCATGACGGCCAGCGGGGTTGCCGGCGCCAGGCCCGACAGATCCCCGGTCAGGAGGCCGTGGGTCCGGCCGGTGGAGCCGTCCACATCCTTGTCGGCTGCGATGGACCCCAACACGTTCTTCTTCTGAATGTGCCGGGGCAGCGGCTGTTCGAGCAGGATACCGTCGACGTCCTGGCGGACGCTCAGGTGGTGGAGCAGTGCGCACAGTTCCGTCTCCGTGACGTCGCCCACCCGGTGCTCCTCGACCGCGATGCCCAACTCCCGACCCAGCTTGGCCTTGCGCTGCAGGTAGAGTTCCGACGCCTGGTCCCGGCCCGCCAGCACGGCGGCCATTCGGGGCGGGCGCCCCTCGGCGGCCAGTCTTGCCGCCCGCTCTTTCAGATTCGCACGCAGGGCGGCGGCGGGGCTCTTGCCTTCCAACAGGATCATCGCACGCGCCTCCTCACAAAAATTACGGAGCATCGCAATTGCGATGCTCCGGCCCAGGCGTGCGGCCATTATGCTCCGGGCGCTTCCCGGTGGTAAACCACCTCTACGCCAGTCACAGCCCGGAGTTCCCATTGTGTCGACACGGTAATTGTACATAAGCATTGCCTATGCCGTCAACTTCCCAATCGGCATGATGACCATTCCTCAGCGCCTGCCGCATAGAGTCTGGCGGGAGGGGAAAGCCTTGCACAGCCACCGGCGTTGGGTGCTGCTGCTGATCGCTGTTGGCGTGGTCTTCGCCGGCACCGTGCTCCTGCGAATCTGGCAAAGCCCGGTGGGCGCCACGCCCGAGTGCCCGGAGGGGCGCCCAATCGTGCTCGACCCCGGCCACGGCGGGGTGGACGGCGGCACCAACGTCCCTGGCATGCTGGAGAAGGACCTGGTGCTGGACATCGCCCAGCGCACGGCCCAGCAGCTGGAGGCGCGCCGGGTACCCGTGGTCTTGACCCGGTCGGCCGATGTGGATCTGGGCGGTCCCCATGACTCCGGCCGGCTCAGCCGCGACCTGACCCAGCGCATCCGCATCGCCAACCAGTGCCGGGCGGCGCTCATGCTCAGCCTGCACATCAACAGCGCTGCCGACGCCCGGGAGCGCGGGGTCATCCTCTTCTACCAGCCCTCCGGACCGAGCCGCGACGCCGCCTACTTCATCGATGATGCCCTTCGCCGCGGCCTGGAGCACGGCCGCCGGGAGCTGCCCCACCCCCAGGGCACCTTCGCCGTCCTGCGGCGCACGAAGGCGCCGGCCGTGCTGGTCGAACTGGGCTTTATCACCAACGAATCCGATCGCGCGCGGCTGCGCGACCCGGCCTACCGCACCGAGATCGCCCAGATTCTTGCCAATGCGTGCGCCGTACTTTACCAAATTTGGGTGCAACAATGAGACTGCCCAACCTCAGAACCGTATAACTCTTTCGAGGCGGGCCATATACTAGTACGGCAGATACCCTCGGCTTCGAGCACTTCGAGGCCGATTTACTGCAAAGAGGGGTGAAACGGCCGTGCAAGCGATCACGATAGGGACTGCCGCCAGTATCGACGAGATCCGCCAGCGACTCGACGACGAGTTCCGGTTCCTCGCAGATGAGGGCGTCACGATGCGCGTCGGCCTGTCGAACCGTGGAAGCTTCACCTTTCTCGATTGCAGTGTCGACGGCCTTCCGGGCGCCCCCACCCACGCGGATGCGCTCGTGCGCCATTACGTGGCAAACGCGCTCTCAGACGTGATCGTGGAGACCTGGGAGGCGGATCTGATCCGCAAGATCATCAAGGGGACCTATAACTACTTCTCCAAAGATGAGCAGGACCAGATCCTCGATTACACCGGCAAGAACCTCACGCGTAGCGGGGACGCCGAGGATGGTGCGCCGCTCTACCGGGTCAGCCGCAAATCCAGGATACTACACCGCTTGCGTGACTACCTCGACAGTGCGGACGAACTCGTCCTGGAGGGTTTTGTCACTTTTCGCCTCCGCGATTATGTCGAAGAACTGGAGGATGCCGTCGACCGGGCGGTCGACGACTTCCTGATGGAGCGGGAGTATCGCGAATTCGTTCGGCTGCTCAAGTACTTCGTTGATGTTCAAGAGCCCCGCATCGACCACGTCCACGTGCTGATCCGCCCAGGCGGTGCCTTCCGGCTGGTGGATGACCAGGGTTGCGCCATCCGCAGCGAGTACCTCGAGGAGTTCGTGGTGGAGATGGTAGAGAGCGAGGTCAACTACGAGGATCTCCTCATATCCGCTCTCATCACCCTGGCGCCCCGCAACGTAACGGTCCACGGTTCGCTGGCCGCCGGTGATGAGAGCCTGGAGACCATCAAGAGCGTCTTCACCGACCGGGTCACAATCTGTGCGGGTTGTCCGGCATGCGGCGGGACGGAGTTGGAGCATGAGTCCCCCCAGGCTACCCTGGGGCACTGAGACGCCGAACTGGCATCAGCGGGCGCCGCCACAAATGGGGGCGCCTTTGCCGCGCCTGCTGCGCCCCGATGATGCGCAGAATTCATCCGTGTAGTAAAATAGGCACAGGACCTGTGGCGAAAGGGGCCGATTCAGATGACCGAGCCATTCATCAGCGAACGTGACCACCTGCAAGGGCTGCACTGGAAATGTTTTGGCTGTGGCGAGGAGAACCGACTGGGCTTGCGGCTCAACATTCGGACCAGCGGAGAGAAGACCGAATGTGACTTCACCCCCATCGCCGAGTTTCAGGGCCCGCCCGGCCTCACACATAGCGGCGTCGTGGCGGCTGTCCTCGATGAGGTGATGAGCCAACTGATCTATGCACAGCTCCAGCTGGCGGTCACCCGCAAGATCGAGGTCACATACCGTCGCCCCATGCGGATTGGCGTTACGTACAAGTTTACGGCTGAGATTGTGAAGGACAACCGGCGGATCATCGCCGTCCGTGCTGAGGCGCGCGACGCCGAGGGCAACCAGATCGCCCGTGCCCGGGGCATCTTCGCCCCGCTGGACGAGGAGCGGGTCGCCCGGCTTCTGGAAGGCGGCGCCAAGCTGAGCTCTTGAAAGTACCCGGAAGCCAATGGTAGCAATGGATTCCGGTTGCGGCGAAAAATAGATTGTGTGAATGGCTGGTATGGGCAGGTTTCTGAGCAGTTCTAAGCCAATGTCCATCGGCAGAAACCTGAAAAGGGGGATGCCGGATGGAGGGGTTGCACAAGGTCCGCCAGGAGATCGCCCGGTTGCGAGCGACGCACACCGACCTGTTACAGGCTCTGATGCAGTCAGAGCCGTTTATTCAGGGCTCGGCTGTGCGTCGCTTTTCCGTGTGCGGTAAGCCGGGGTGCCGGTGCCAGCGAGGGGAGAAACATGGACCATTTTGGTATCTGAGCCGGAGCGAGAACGGGCACAACCGGCTATGGTACCTGGAGAAGGAGAAAGCGGAGGTCACGGTGGCACGGGTGCAGGTATACCGGCGGTGGCGGCAGTTGCGACAGCGGTTGCGGCAGGTGGAGCGAGCGATCCAAGCAGCACTGGACCAGCTTGGGAAAGTGCTAGGGGAAACCGGGGAAGGGGGTGCTGTGGTATGTCGTACAGGCTCTGGCGAGCGGATTGTGAGCAGGCACGGAGCGCATTCTTGACCGGAGAACCCGCCGAGGTCATGGAGTCGGAGTATGGACGCAATGAGCACTTGGTGGAGTACCTGCGCCAGAGTGGTTGGTGGGAGCAACTGACAGCGTTCCGACCGACCCTGGGGAAGGCGAATGGCAAGAGCCCCGAGGCATTGAACGGTGCCTGGGTGTTGGTAAATCTGGCCCATGTAGGGCATTTGGAGCATGCGGATCCCTTGCTGCGGGATGGAAAGCTGATGGTGGAGGCCGGCTTTACGCTGCGGGAGGTCAAGCGCGCAGAAAAGCTGGAGCAGGGGGTGGCGCACCGGGATACACTGCGTAACCATAGCAAGCGGATTGCGCTGACGGAGAGTCAGCGGGTGCTATACGAAAACGTGGCCTGGATGCGAAGCCGAAAGGGACTGCGGGGTAAGTGGTACGCCGTGGATGGCTTCCGGCTGGAGGTAACGGGCCAGCAGTACGAAGGTGCGGGAGAGGTGTGGGATAAGGACGAGAATCGGTGGGTGCGAGGCTACAAGGTGGTACTGGTCCTGAATGTGACCGACGGACGGGAACGGATCGTCGGGCTGGCGATGGGGCCGATCCAAATGGACGAACGGAAGCTGCTGCTGCAAATCTTGGCGGAGATGCGAGCGAATGGCCTGGAGCCCAAGGAACTGATCAAGGGGCTGATTATGGACCGGGGCTACTGGGGAGCGGAATTCCTGAGGAAGCTACAAGCGGACTACGGAGTACACTGGTGCACCCTGGTCCCCAGCTATGTCCAAGAGTTACACGCAGAGGTAGCTCGCTTGGTGGCACAAGGGCAGATGCGGCTGGTGTCACGGGTTGTGACCCGGCGGTCGGGGCGTGAGGAGAAGCTGCTGGTGGGCAGTATGAGCGACCTGATGGCGGTGGTCGAAGAGAAGCAGGAGCTGACAGTGAACGTGGTGTTAGCCCGGCGGATAGACGAGAAGACCGGGGAGATTCAGGAGCGGCTCTTCGCCACCAGCGTGCCGTTCACGGAGCAGAAACCCGCCAGGGTGATCGAGCGTTACTCGGAGCGCTGGGCGATCGAGAACGAGGGGGTGCGGGAGTTAAGCCAGCGTTGGCGGGCACGAGTGCCAATCGGGCGGTCTCTCTCAGCGATTTACGCGCAGCTTGTGATGCTTGTGCTGTGTTACAACGCGCTGAAGGATTACGCCATGCAGCGGCCCCAGGAGGCCGAAGCGCTGCAGGCAGAGTGCCGCCGGCGAGCCCGCCGGAGCTACCTGGCGGGACAGGCGGTGATCTTGTTCATCCCCCGGCGCCGCATCTATGCGGTCATGAATGGGCAACTGCTGGCCACGCTGACGCGAGAGCGAACCTTGCGACGAGTGGAGTACTGGCTGGCACGCGGACTCACGCCGCACGCAGCAATCCAGCAGGCACGACAAGAGTCACTGATAGATGCTGGGTGAGTCACTGACGAAAATGGCACTGGACCCATCTCGGGCATTGTATTCCCTTGAGTCGGCAACGGCGAGCCGTGAGAGGTGATGAGATGAAACCATCTCATCCACACGGGCTCGTTCTTCTATTTTCTGGACCTACTTTCGATTCCTCAGGGCCAAGCTGAGCTCTTGAAAGTACCCGGAAGCCAATGGTAGCAATGGATTCCGGTTGCGGCGAAAAATAGATTGTGTGAATGG